>SMXE01000252.1 GCA_004357015.1 Caldithrix sp. | reverse complement strand
GATCGGTGCTGTGAGGTGCAATTAGGTTTACTTTGGAGTGCGAAAATCAGCGGCGCGTATTTTTGCGATCGTGGCAAACGCTTGCAAAAATACATTCACTACACTCACTGATTTTTGCACTCCTCAAGTAAAGAGCTGCAACAACAAAGCATAATTTTTGAAGTGTCTTTGCACATATATTTTTATTTTAAGGAGGAAGCATGCGAGATTTGATTACGAATTACAGAAAAAGCGGCGTGATCCTGGCTGCGGGTCTGCTGTTTGCGACCGCCCTGTTTGCCGCCGAGGACGACTGGCCAAGATTTCGCGGCTCGAATATGGATGCGACTGCAACCGGCATCCTGAAAGTCGATGAGGGGCAGGGTCTAAAAATATCTTGGAAAAAACCTTTGGGTTCCGGATACTCGAGTATTTCTGTGATGGATGGACGCGCCGTGACCATGTTTTCGGACAGCACGTACGATTACATCATCGCGCTGGACGCCGACACCGGCAAAGAGTTGTGGCGGTTCAAAATTGATTCAACCTACATCGGTCACGACGGTTCGCACAACGGCCCCATATCGACGCCCGTCATTTCCCGGGACCGGGTTTACGCCCTTGGGCCGAAGGGACATCTCATCGCTCTCGATATTCAGAGCGGCGAGAAAGTGTGGTCGCGCCACATAGTTGAAGACCTGAAAGCGCTAGCGCCGGTTTATGGATTTGCCACCTCGCCCGTTCTCGATGGCGACGTGCTGATCGTCGAGACCGGCGGGGAAGGCAGCACGATTTCCGGGTTGAACAAAGACACCGGCGAAGTTCTGTGGTCCACCGGCAATGATACGGTGAACTATCAGTCGCCAATTACCATCAATCTGGGTGGAGAGGTGCAGCTTCTCTGCATAGGAGATAAGTACCTCTACGGTCTGGCGCCCGGCACGGGCGAGCTGCTGTGGGAGTATCGGCACGATGGCGGTTCTGGTTCAATCAACCCCGTGGTAGTAGGCAAGAACAAGATTTTCCTGCAGTACAAATGGTCTGAGTCGGTCATGCTGGAGATCACAAAAGAAGATAGCCAGTATATCGCTGAAGAGCTCTGGAAGACGAAAAACATCAAAGGCACGTACAACACGCCGGTTTACCACGATGGCCATTTGTACGGCTACAGCAGCCGTTTTCTCACCTGTGTGGACGTCGAGACCGGCAACAGCGTTTGGAAATCCCGCCAGCCGGGGGACGGCTTTGTCATCATGGTCGATGGTAAGTTGGTCATCGTCACCAAGAAGGGCGGCATCTATGTGGCAAAGGCAAGTCCCGATGGCTATGTGCAGTTGGCGGGCTTGCAGGCCTTCGAGAGTCTCGCCTGGACCCCGGCCAGCTTTGCCAACGGTCGTATTTTCGCTCGTAGCCTGACCGAGATCGCCAGCATCGAGATCGCGAAGATTGATCAGCTCGTCACCGCTGCAGAGAAAGTTGTTGCGCCGGATTCACAGTTCATGAATTTCATTCGCAAAGTGACCGCCGCAGAAAATAAAACGGCGTTGATCGACGAATTCATGGCGTCGCAGGAGGCGTTCCCGATTGTCGAGGGAGATGATCTGGTGCATTTCATTTACCGTGGCGAGGGCGACGACGTCGTCCTTCAGGGCGACATGATTGGTTTTCGGCAAGACCAGTCGATGCGCAGAGTTGAGGGCACGGACTTGTTTTACCACACGGCCCGGTTGCTGCCCGATGCCCGCGTCGGTTATCGTTTTGCTATCGATTTTGAGAAAATTTCGACCGACTCACTGAATGCCGACCGCAACCAGGCTGGCGTTTTTGGAACATCTTCCTGGGTTTCGATGCCGGAATGGGTGGCGCCGAAACACCTTGAACCCTATGGCAATGAAACACCTGGCCGAGTCGATTCGCTACGGTTCGACAGCAAAATTACGGAACTCAATAGAAAACTCGACATCTATCTGCCTGCCGGCTATGACGAAAGCGACATGAAATATCCAGTTGCTTATATTCACGGTGGTGCCCTGGCCTTGAATTTTGGCCAACAGCCCAACTCCTTGAACAACCTCATTGGCGAAAGCGTGGCGCCCCTCATTGCGGTGTTTATTCACCAGAAGCCGAATAGCCAGGGTGAAGAACTTACCGGCGATCTAAAAGAAAAATATGCTCAGATGGTTGCTGAAGAGATTGTTCCTCTCATCGATAAGAAGTACCGAACTGTGCGCTCGTCAGAGGCCCGTGCAAGCATCGGAGCCGGGTTTAGCGGTTTCATGGCCTTTTATTCAACCTGGAAACATCCGGGCGTTTTCGGCAAAGTTGCCAGTCAGTCAACCTTTCTCCTGACTGAGGCTGAGAACGAATTGAAAAGCTTAAAGCCTGACGCCGGCAACCAACCACTGGAAATTTACCTCGACTGGGGTACGTATGACATCAGAAGCCCGCTGGAGGGATGGGACATTGGCCGGGAGAACAGCAGGTTTTCTGATTATCTAAAAGAGAAAGGCTTTACCGTGGCAGGCGGTGAAGTGCACGATGGTTTTGGCTGGGGCAGTTGGCGCAATCGCACCGACAAGGTCTTTGAGGTGTTTTTCCCGATGGAAAAGGCGCAGAAAATGAATTGAGTAGTTGAGGTTAGTAATCGCAAAGTGGGAACCTTCTAATGCAAAAGATACACACTTTTTTAATTGCAGCAGTTTTCTCCGCCGGACTTGCAGCGGGCGTCACGGCAGAGGACTCCGGCAAAGGCAAGATGGACTGGCCGCAATGGCGCGGACCCAACCGCGACGGCATTTCATCGGAAAAAGGACTTCTTAAAACCTGGCCGGAAGGCGGTCCCAAGATTCTCTGGCGCGCTGCATCCGGGGATGGTTATTCCGCCATGTCCGTAGTCGAGGGACGACTTTATACGATCTACGGCCGGAATGCGGATGAACTGGTGGTGTGCCTCGACGCCGGTTCCGGCGACGAGTTGTGGCGCTACCGGCTCGACTCAAAATTCACCAATCAATACGGGCATGGCCCGCGATCCACGCCAACCGTGGACGGCAATATTGTTTATGCCCTCGGGGCGCAGGGAAAACTCGTCGCGCTGAATGCCGTCAAAGGCGCCAGGGTCTGGACGCACGATTTGCGCAAGGAATATGGCGCCAAGATTCCAGTTTGGGGCGTGTCGACTTCGCCAATGGTTTACCGCGATCTACTCCTTGTGGACGTTGGCGGGCGCAACGGCCATGGCTTTGTGGCCTTTAATAAGAAAGACGGCAAAGTGGTCTGGAAAGCCGCCACAGCTCTGCCCGGCTACTCAGCCCCGATTGCGGTTGAAGTTAACGGCGTTGCCCAAATCCTGAACTTCACTGGCAACTCCCTGATTTCGGTTGATCCGAAAACCGGCAGGCAATTTTGGCGATTTTTGTGGGAGACCAGCTATGACATCAATGCAGCTACACCGGTGTTTGTAGCCCCGGACAAAGTGATGATTTCCTCAGGATCCGGTCACGGCGCTGCGCTCTTGAAAATGATTCCAGGCGCGGGCACGGTTCGTGTCGAGGAAGTCTGGCAGAGCCGCATCATGCGAAATAAATTCTCATCCTCGGTGCTGTTCGGCGAACATATTTATGGCTTTGACGAAGGGACCCTCAAGTGTTTTGAAGTTCTTTCGCAAGAGCAAAAGTGGTCCAAACGCGGTTTCGGTCAGGGCGCGTTTCTCATCGCCGACGGCCAGCTTATTCTTTTGAGCGAACGGGGTAAGCTTGTGCTTATCGAGGCTACGCCGGACGAGTACCGGCAACGGGCTGAAGCCCAGCTTCTGCGCGGGCGTTGCTGGACCGTGCCGACGCTTTCAAACGGTGTCCTGTACATTCGGAACCAGAAGAATATTCTGGCTATCGGGATGACGAACCAAGCTTTGTAACTCGCAATATGCAGCATCGGCTGGCAGCCGATTGCTCGGAATGACATAATTTAATTTGTTAAAAGGGAGTTGTTGACTATGATATCACACAAGTATAATAGACTTTTGTTCGGATTCATCTTGCTCTTTCCGCTTATCACAAGCGGTCAAGATAGTGATACAGACGCTTTTTACTGGGCAGATACTGTAACTGTTGAAGGGGTGAAGAATCTATACATCCCGACGCTGAATGCTATTGCCACCAAAATGCTGATTCCGTTGCACTCGACGCCTGCGTCAGTCAGCGTGGTCAGCCGGGCGTTGTTTCAAAGTCAGGATGGCAGAACCTTGCAGGACGCACTCAAGAACGTCAGCGGCATCAACGTACAAAACGGCTTCGGCACGCACGACTTTTTTCTCATTCGAGGATTTGAATCGCTGTCCGGAGGGCTCGTGCTCACGGATGGCGCTGCTGAACCGGAGGTGAGTTTTTACAATCTCTACAATATCGATCGCGTCGAGGTGCTGAAAGGTCCCAGCGCTTTTCTTTACGGCGGTAACCCGCTTTCTGGCGCCGCCAACATGATTCGCAAACAACCCGCGTTTCAAAATTTCGCCAGCGTTGGGGGTTCCTACGGTGAATTTCAATCATTCAGAGGAACCGCGGACGTCGGAGTTACAAATGCGAGTCAAACATTTGCATTCAGAGTGAACGGTTTGTGGCAGGATTCTGAGAGCTACCGCGATGACAAGGACAACAGGACGTACGCCATCAACCCGGCTGTCACCTGGAAGATCGACGACCGCAGCGCCGTGACGTTGAATTTCGAATATGTCAACAGCGACTATCAGCCGGACTCCGGGCTGCCGCTGCAGTTTAATTTGACGCCCACGTTCGAATTCGATCCCACGCTGCCACAGGTATCGCGGAAGCGCTCGTATCAAACGCCGCTTGACGATTCCGACCAAAATTTGTATCGTGTCAGGTTGGACTATAATCGCAAGATCAGCAACTTATTATCAATTCGCAGCAAGAGTTATTTTACTGAGTTGGATTGGCAATCAAACGGAACGCTGCTCAACGGCGCGTTTCCGGATCTGACCCGCCCGGGAGAATTCACCGTATCGCGCATCTTCCAAAGCCTGGATGATGATCAGAAATTGTTCGGCAGTCAGTTGGAAGCAGTGCTGTCATTTAGCACGGCTTCGGTTAAGCACAGCTTGCTGGCAGGCTTCGAAATTTCCCGGCTGGCGGACAAATTCGATCTGAAGATTGCTCTGCCCGAACTCAACACCAATCTGAACCTGGATTTGCTTGATCCGGTGGAGACCATCACAGATATTGCTCAGCTCACCCGTTCTGATTTTGCAGTGGGCGATGGCCGCAGCATAACCGTAGCGCCCTATTTTATCAATCAGGCCTCGTTTTCGGACAAGTTTCAACTGTTCTTGGGCGGCCGATTCGATGTCATCGATTACGAAGACGACCGGGTTGATTTCAATCCGGAGAATCCTTTCGGGCCGATTCCATCGGCAACCTCCAGGAATTACGAAAAATTCAGTCCGATGGCAGGGATGGTCTACTCACCGATTCCGGCGTTGTCTTTCTATGCCAACGCTGGCCAGGCGTTTCGGGCGCCCTCCACTTTGACTTCCGGCGAACCCAAAGCCGAGGAAAGCACGCAGTACGAGGTCGGCGCGAAGCTGAAAACGCTCGGCGGCAG
>SMXE01000251.1 GCA_004357015.1 Caldithrix sp. | reverse complement strand
GAGTAGAGATTTAATTGTCGCCGCACAAAAACAGGTAACTCATGAGTGGTGGCAACAGCGTCGCTCACATTTCGATTTATACATCTCTCAGTTGGTGCTTCAGGAAAGCGCTAAAGGTGAGAAAGAGGCAGCAAGTGAACGTTTACGAGTAATACAGAATTTTCAAGTGCTCGAATTACGAACCGAAGCATTGGAGTTGGCTGAATCCTTTATCAGCCAAAACGCATTGCCGCAAAAAGCATCGGACGACGCATTGCACATAGCGCTTGCGACTATTTATGGAATAGATTATCTTTTGACATGGAATTGCAAACACATGGCCAATGCGGAAATTCAGAAGAAAATTGCCAAGATTGGTCTTGAGCAGGGCTACGAAATCCCAACTATTTGTACACCTTACGAACTTATGGGAGAGTAATTATGTGGCATGACCCTATTGTTGATGAGATTCATAAAATTCGAGAGGAACACGCACAAAAGTTTAATTTTGATTTGAAATCCATTTATGGTGATTTGAAAGAACGGGAAATGAAAAGCGGTATTCAAACAGTTTCCCTCCCAATCAAGCGGCTTCAGATAGAAGGAACCGACTCTTAGCACCTGGAAAACATTTTACAAAATCGTCTTCCACCCTATTGATTGACTTGAAATTCCCGCATGCCCATCAACCTGTTCACCAGCAACCGTCTTGAGCACCTGTCCGAAGCACTGGCGGAAACGCTCGGCACGCCGCTGTCTTCGCCGCTGCAACCGGAAACTATCGTGGTGCAGAGCCGCGGCATGCAACGCTGGCTTTCTCTTGAACTTGCCCGCAAACAGGGCGTCTGCGCCAACGTTGATTTCCCATTTCCCAACACATTTGTGCACGATATTGTCCGGCGCATACTCGAAAACGTACCGAACGAAACCGGCTTTGAACCGCCGGCCCTGACCTGGCGCATCATGAAGGTGCTGCCGGATCTCCTGAAGCGGGATGCTTTTCAGCAGCTCCAACGCTACTTGCAGGAACCTGGCCGGAATTTGAAGCGGTTGCAACTCGCCGCCCGTCTGGCGGATCTTTACGACCAGTACTCGCTTTACCGGCACGAAATGATCTTCAGGTGGGGAAAAGGCGTCACGCCCGGCAATCCCGATGAACGCTGGCAGGCGGAGCTCTGGCGCGAGCTGCTGGGCGGACGGGAGGACCGGCACCGCGCCGCCCTCGGAAAAATACTGCTCGATACCCTGCAGAAAACAAAGTCCGGAGATTTGGACCTGCCCGAGCGCGTGGCTGTGTTTGGCATCTCGGCCCTGCCGCCGTTTCATGTGGACCTGTTGCACGCCCTTTCCGGACACACTGAGGTCAACGTCTTTTTCCTGAATCCGTGCCGGGAATTCTGGACTGATATTCTGGGTAAGCGGCAGGAGCAGGAAGCCAAACGGCAGGATGCACAACTGGCAATGAACTTTTCCGGGGGCAAAAACAGCCTGCTCGCTTCCATGGGGCGGTTAGGCGGCGAGTTCCTCAATCTGCTGCAGGACCGCGAGCCGCAAGAACATGGCGATTTGTTTGCACCGCCGGAAGAAAGCAGCCTTTTGCGCCGAATTCAGGCAGATATTTTGTTTCTGCAGGAAAACCGCGGCCACAACCAAATTGAGAAAAAAGATCGCTCTATCCGGATTCACGCCTGCCACAGTCCGCGCCGGGAAGTGGAGGTGCTGCAGGATCACCTGCTCGACCTCTTCGAAAATAACCACGGCCTCAAGCCGGGCGACATTCTCATCATGGCACCGGACATCGAGCCGTACGCACCCTACATTCAGACCGTGTTCGACCTGCCGGCGGACGACCCGAAGCGGATTCCGTTCAGTATTGCGGACCGCTCCTTTCGTCAGGAAAACGAGATCGCCGAGACCTTCTTCGCCATTCTCGATCTGCACGGCAGCCGTTACGGCGCAGCGCAGGTGATGTCGCTGCTGGAGGTGCCGGCCGTTCGCAGCAAATTTGGTATCAAAGAAAACGATCTCGACCTGATTCAGTACTGGGTGCGGGAAACGAGAATCCGTTGGGCCAAAGACGCCAAACAGCGCGGCAAACTTGGGCTGCCGGAATATCCCCAGAACACGTGGCAAGCCGGCCTGGACCGACTGCTGCTGGGCTACGCGCTGCCCGGAAATGATGACCAGGTTTACCACGATGCTATCGTCCCATACGACGGAGTTGAAGGCGACCGGGCCGAAGTGCTCGGCGATTTCCTCGACTTCATTCAGCGCCTGTTCGAGCGCATTGCAGCTTTAGGCCGCAAACGCAGCTTGCAAGAGTGGCGCGCAGCCCTCGAAGCCATTCTCGACGCCTTCTTTGCCGTCGATGATGAAAACGCTGCCCAGGTACAGGTGGTCCGGCGCGCGCTGGCGGACTTTGACGACTTCCAGCAGCAGTCCGGATTTGATGAGGCCATTGAGCTGCGGCTTGTGAAGTACCACTTGCAGACCAAGCTGCACAGCGAGGGCTACGGCTTCGGCTTTCTCACCGGCGGCGTCACTTTCTGTTCCATGCTGCCCATGCGCAGCATCCCGGCCAAAGTTGTCTGCCTTATCGGCATGAACAACGGCGCCTATCCGCGCAGCAGCCGTGCACTGGGATTTGATCTCATGGCGCAAAAACACCAGGCAGGCGACCGTTCCCGCCGCCACGACGACCGTTATTTGTTTCTCGAATCCCTGATCTCGGCGCGCGAGACCCTCTACATCAGTTACGTCGGCCAGAGTATTAAAGACAACAGCGTCATCCCGCCATCGGTGGTGGTGAGCGAGTTGCTGGAGTACATCGAAACGAATTATGAAATGCCTGACCGAAAAATTGCCGAGCATTTGACCGTCAAACATAAGCTGCAAGCGTTCAGTCCGGTTTATTTTGGCGGCGGCGAAAAAAGCGAGCAGTATTTTAGTTATTCGGAGGAGAATAAAGTTGCCGCCGAAACCCTGCTCTCATCCACGGACGGGCCTCCGGTGTTCTTCGCCAACCCGCTGCCCGAGCCGGATGAATCCTTGCGGCAAGTCACCCTCAATGACCTGTACCGCTTTTTTCGTAATCCTGTCGAGCATCTCTTCAACAAGAGACTGGGGGTGAAGCTGTACGACGCGGTGCAAAACATGACAGAGAAAGAATCCTTTTCTCTGTACGGACTCGACCGCTACCTGATCGCCACCGGCATGTTAGAAAAGAAGCGCGCGGGTGAGGACGAAGCCGGATACAAGAGTGCTCGCCTGCAGTCCGGAGAGCTGCCACACGGGCGGGCCGGCGACAGTGAATATGACGCTTTAAGCCAAAAGGTAGACTACTTCGTAAAGAAGACAGAGCCGTACCTGCAAAAGAAGCCATTGGCACCCCTGAACATCGATCTTGCGCTGGGGGCGTTTCATCTGACTGGCACTATTGAAGATATTTATGCAGATGTGCATATTCTGTATCGATATGCGAAAATAAAAGCCAAAGACCTCCTGCGGGCCTGGCTTCATCATCTCGCCCTCTCAAGTCAGGCAGCACCCGGTTATCCCGGAACAACCATCCTGATAGGCGTCAACAGCGCCAAAGAAGGCGTGTGGCTCTGCCGGTGCCTGGAAACCGTGACCAATCCGGGCAAAATCCTGACAAACCTCCTGGAAATTTACTGGCACGGTCTGCGGAAGCCATTGCGTTTCTTTCCTGACTCAGCCCTTGAGTACGTTCAAAAGCTGAGTAATCCTAAGAAGGACGAGCTTGATGCTTTGAAGGCGGCAGCACAAGTGTGGGTCGGTGACCAACGCGCGGGCGGCTGGCCACCCGGTGAGCGAGATGACCCGTATTTTCAGCGCTGCTTCGGGTACGAGGAAAATGCCCTGAACGAGGAGTTCAAAATGCTGGCTCAGGGTATCTGGGAACCGCTCCTTAAATATCAGAAGGACTTAAGTTGACCACATTTAATGACTTCGACCTGAGAAACGGGCCGCTCAGCGGTCAGAATCTCATTGAGGCCAGCGCCGGCACGGGCAAGACATTCACCATCAGCCGGCTATTTCTTCGACTTCTTCTCGAAAGACACCTCGAGGTTGACCAGATTCTGGTTGTCACCTTTACCGAAGCCGCGACCAACGAACTGAATGACCGGATTCAGAAAGTCCTTATGCAGACGCGGGCAGCTTTTAGAGGCCGGCCGACAGAGGATCAATTCATCAAATCGTATGTCGAACATTTTGAGACCGCCCATCGCGACAGAGCCGAAGAATGGCTGGAAAAGGCCATTCAGGAATTTGACGAAGCGGCGATTTTCACCATCCACAAGTTCTGCAACCGCGTTCTGGTGGAAAGCGCCTTTGAGAGCGGCGGCCTGTTCGACACAGAGCTTATCACAGAGCAGACCACCCTGCTCAAAGAAATCGTAGAAGATTTCTGGCGAAAAAATGTCAGTCAGCAGTCAGGTCTGTTCCTGCGCTACGCCCTTGCCAAATTGAGTCCGGAAAGACTTTTCAAGCTGCTCGGCAACAAGGTTGGCGTACAAAAAGTCAAGATCATTCCGGATGCCACGCCAAAAGATTGCGACACGGAAGAACGAGACTTCATCGCTTCTTATGGTCTTCTGCGCAAGACATGGTCAACTTCCTGGGATAGTGTGACCAGGATGCTCGAGGAACATTCCGGGTTGTCCAAAAAATACGATTCTGCAAAAATCAAATTGTGGCGAATCAACATGGACGCGTATCTTGCACCCGCCACGCCTAACCCTGATCTGTTTAACGACTTCAGCATGTTTACCGCCAAGGGTCTTGAAAAAGGCACGCTCAAAGGTCATTCCCCCCCAACTCATTCAGTTCTGGATATTTGCCTGCAACATCATGCTGATTTTGAAGAGCTGGAATCGTGCTATGCCGGGCGTCTCATCGCGCTCAAAAAAGGACTGTTCGAGTACACCCGCGAAGAACTCAGGAAACGCAAGCAGGAAAAGAACATTTTCTATTTCGATGATCTGCTGGGGAATTTGCACACCGCCCTCGAGGGCAACGCTGCACTGGCGCGAACGGTTCGCGAAAAGTACAAAGCCGCGCTCATCGATGAGTTCCAGGATACGGACCGTGTTCAATACGATATTTTTAAGACCATTTTCGCCCATCCGGACAGCACCCTCTTCCTGATTGGCGACCCGAAACAGGCCATTTACGGCTTTCGGGGGGCGGACATTTTTGCGTACATGGAGGCCAAGGAAAGAATTACTGCGCGCAACCGGTTCACATTGACCACCAATTACCGCTCCGAACCCAAGCTGATTTCTGCTGTCAATGCGATTTTTCAAGATGTAAATAAGGAGGAGGCTTTCCTCTATGAACAGGTTCCCTTCCAGGCCGCCCGCCCGGCTGAAAGGGATAACGCAGCCGAACTCAGATTCCGGGATCAAGCTGTATCGAACGCGCCGCTGCAGCTCTGGTTTGTCGACCCGGCAACGGCCAGCCAGACCGGCAAGAGGCTCAATAATGCCGAAACCAAAACATTCATCATCGCAGCAGTCGCGGCTGAAATTGTGCGGCTGCTCAACCTGGGTAGAGACGAAAAAGCTTTCATCGGTGAAAACAAGCTATTGGAGAAACACATCGCTGTGCTGGTGCGGGCGAACGCGGATGCAGGTAAGATCCAGGCTGCTTTGAAGCGGCTGAAGGTCAATAGTGTGCTCTACAGCACAGAGAGCCTGTTTTCATCGCACGAGGCGCTTGAGGTGGAACGCGTGCTGGCGTCCATTGCTGAGCCGCGTCGCCATTCTTTGCTCAGAGCGGCGGTCTCGACAGAATTGAT
>SMXE01000250.1 GCA_004357015.1 Caldithrix sp. | reverse complement strand
TTTTGCGCCATGGTCAGTTCCGGGTGAAATTGTGTGGCGTAGATGGGCTTGTTCTCTATCTTGAAGGCCTGAAAAGGCGAGCGGTCACTGGTAGCCAGATTTATGGCATCGGCCGGCAAAACCGCGGCCCGGTCTTTGTGTCCGAGCTGAGCACAGAAAGTCTCCGGCAGAATGCCAAAAATATCATCTCCTATCCCCGATTCAGTCAAGCACAATTGGAACGTGCCGACTTCCGTGTTTTCCAGGTCTTTGATAATTTCTCCGCCCAGCGCCAGGCACATGGCTTGAAAACCAAAACACGAAGCAAAAGTAGGGATGCCACGCTCACAAATTTCGATGAAAAGCTGAAAAAACGGCGGGAGAAACTCTGAACGATCGAGCACGCTGTAATCGCCGGCACCACCAACCAGAATTACGTCCACCTCATCCAAGAGGCCTGTGTGCGGCTGGGCATCAACAATGTTGAGCGGAAGAATCTGCGAACGTGCAATTTCCAGCGCCTCCTGAAAGCAAGCAACCTCGTGCTCGAGCATAGAATCACCCGGATTGCGGCATTGCAAAAGACCAAAACTAAGATTTTTCATTCATTGCAATTAAACAGACTTTAGTAACTTTCGCAACTCAATTCTCTCGGGCGCCTCTTTCGTGTCTTTCGAGAAGTAGGCGTGCTCGCCGAAGTAGTCGTATCTTGCGTGAAGCTCGAGCGGTTGCAACTTGCGGGGGTGACTTCTTTCGTAGCACCATTCTACATCCTCTGCGCTGATGATGCCGGACCAAACGCCGCCGCGGTCGAGCACTGAGAGAATGAGCGGCTTGAGCGCGGCATCCTGCCAGTCCATCAACTCGCTGACCACCAGCCCGATGAAATCGGGATCTTCATCTTCAAGTTCTATGACTCGCGCGAATATCTGCCGGATCTGGTTTTGTTTGGCCGCATCATTCAAGGCAATTTGAACAAGAGCCGTGCAGACGGCGAGACGGCAATAAAGATTGTTCTGTTTGTTCAAAACGAACGTCTCCAACTCACCCAACTGATTAGAGCCGAGCAAATAGGGCAGCTCCCAGATGTCTTCATTCAGCAAGTCGTGCAGCCAATAATCAAGAACTTCCTGCTTTTGGCCGAGAAATTTCAGCACGAGACTCAGAGAACGTTCAGCGCCGAGATGCGCCAACAAGTACAGGGCATGAACAACCACGAACCAATCGGTATTCCGGGGACGTGAGCTAGCACCACCGCATGCAGTCTTTTCCAACGCTTCAGCGATGAGCGCTTCAAGGCAGGGAACGGCGTCCTGACCAAATGACAGAACTTGATCCAGCTTTGTCCGTTCGATCGAACAGTCGATTGTCCGCAACTCGGCAACCAGACTCTCGAGTTGCGGCTGCTCTGTCGTTTTCTTTCGACCCCGTTTCATGAGACCTTCCATTCCTTGATTATCACCAAGACTCCATCCTTTGTTGATCGTAACAATACGCCTAAATAAATAGTTTTGCAGACAAAAGTTAACGTAAAATAGTACCTGTGACAGCGCTACCATTCAATTTTCCAGATAACATCGAGACCTGTGTCTCCCTGCCGGTCACTGGTCGCCTGCAGCAGCAAATTGAAAAACAAGATTTTCCTGGGAATCTCATATTCGAACTCCACAATCTGATTTCCTTCCGCACCAAAGTCCTGGCTTACGCTCACAAACACGTCCGGAGTCACGTATTTGCCCACCCGGACCGTGGACTCCGACAAATCACCTTTGTCACTGTTGATCTCCACCACGTCGAGGCTGAATTCATCTCCCAACCGGCTAGATATCTGCCTGAGCAACTGGCTGGTCACAACACCTGTTGCCCGGTCTTCAAGATTGACTTCACTGCCGGCGCTCTTTTCTCCGTGACTGAGTTTGTCGTAAGGTTGTCCGAACAGCAAAATGGAGAAGACATCTTGTTGAGAGGCCTCCTGTTCATCAAGCAGGAACCTGAACTCCGGAAAATACAACGAACCGGTGATGACCACTTTGAATTCATGCTTCTCCGGCTTGTCTTCTCCCCGATCTTCAGTAATGATCGTCGCTGCCTCGATGTTAAGAACCGGGTTGATCTCAGCTTCTCCGTTGAATACCATCTCGCCCTTTTGGATTTGGAAGCGGTTGCCGAACAAATGATAGAAACCGCGTCTGGTGCTCAAAGAGCCGAACAGAGCAAAATCAGGGCCATCTTCTTTGACGAGCACCACATCCCCCTCAATTTCAATGCTGGTATTCGGCCCGCGGATCCAGGCATTTCTCGGAAAGTAAATGGACAGCTCCCCGTTTAGATTTTTATAAAATTCTGTTTCAGTGAGCAGAACCTCATCAACCTTTTTCACTTTCTGAAACCGAAGCGCGCCCGCCGTGTCCACGGCTGCTGAATCGTCGGTCAGGACAAAAAACGGTGTCGAGGACAGGGTGACAGCGGTTTCCCCCTCAAACTCCTGGTAGGACACACGCAATTGATCCACGGTCAGATCGCCTGAAATATAGGGAGACTGCAGACTGCCAAACACATCCACTGTACCGGATGCCCGCGCTGCCATACTCTTATTATCGATCAACTCAAAATTTTTGACTTTGAACCTGGCCTTGAACTTTTCTATTGTGTCTCCGGCCAGGGAAAGGCCGCCTTCAAGCAGGCGCATATAGCCGTCTCCGCTGCGCATGCCAAAATCGCGGATCACCAGATCACGACCATTCAGGAGCAGTACCAGGTTAATCTTTTCATACTTTACCCCGATCTCCGGTATCCTAAACTCTGCGTTGATCAAACGAATCGGGCCAACGCCTTCGAGCTCGTTCCAAGTATTGCTGAGCACAACGTCGGCCACCAGCAGGCCATTAATGTCTTGGACGCCATCCACAAAAGCGTCCAGAAACGCCAAATCCAATCCTCTGCTGCTGATTTTGAACTCTAAAGGCTTGTCAGGTAGAAAGTCCGCCTCAGAAGGTGACAATGAAAGGCGAATCGGAAGGAGGCCACTAGACTCCAGCAAACTGTCCGCAGCGGTTCTGGCGAGAGAGCAGCGCCAGGAAAACTTGTTCTCGGAATAGCCGAACCTTCCTCTGAACGCGTCAAAGGAGAATTCGGAATACTTGCCCCTGTCGAGTTCCATGCGTCCGCCGAGCTTTGGTTTTGACAAGGTGCCATCCAGAAAGAAGTCTACTTGCAATATGCCGCCCAATTCCAGTTCTGGCTGATAATTGTATTTACTGAGATCGATATCGGCAAATTTGACCCGCACCTCATTCTCTCCTTCTGTGTCGAACTTGCCGGACACCACGAACCTTTGGCCTTCCGATTCAAGGATCA
Source organism: Caldithrix sp. (assembly GCA_004357015.1). Taxonomy (GTDB): domain Bacteria; phylum Zhuqueibacterota; class Zhuqueibacteria; order Oceanimicrobiales; family Oceanimicrobiaceae; genus CR04bin15. The sequence goes on along the minus strand of SMXE01000250.1, from coordinate 2,621 downwards.
GCTCCGGAAAATCGTATCGGGTATCCCGGATACTCAACCGCCACGGGACGCCAATCTTTTGCCAGCGATGCTGTGATAACTCCAGTTCGAGATCCCGAAAATCCACCAGATAAGTGTCACCTGCGATCCGGAAGGCCCCCTCGGTGCGCGCGGTTGCGCCGTTCCGCAACGCAAGTCCAAGCTCAAACTGCGACACAGTATCTGTATAAAGGACATTAAAACTTATGGTGTCCACCTGTGTACCGAATGCGGTCAAATTCTGCACCGCTGCCGAAACGTCGAAACGGGTTCCTGTTTTGGCGACAAAGCCATCGGCGCTTGCGCGGAACGCTGCAGCCGTCAGATCGGGGCTGCCAAGGTTCTGCAAATCCAGCGCCACTGCAATCATCAGAGAGTCCGGCGGACCGTGGATGACGCCCTTGAATTTTCCTCTTCCTGTCAGTGTGTCCACGACAATTGTTCCGGTTAAGACAGACAGGTCTGACAAGTCTGCGGTAACCGTAAGGTCAGTTTCATCTTCGAAAGAGACCACACCATCTGCGGTCAGCCTTCCCAGCGGCGAGACAACTTCAAACTGCTGAATATCAAGACGCTGTCTCGAAAACACGAGCTGCACCGCGACTGTGTCAATAGGCACGCCATTCAAAAAGGAATCTGAGACATCCGCACGCAGTTTGGCAGACAGCATTTCCAAATCCAGGCCACTGCCCTGCAGACTGAAAAAAACGTCAAGGTCGCTTTTGAGGCCGCGGGCGCTGTCAAACTCGCTGAAGTCAAAATCTCGAATTTCACCCGTGACTGAATAATGCACCAAATCGCTGCCGAGTGCAAGCCAGCCTGCCAGATTCGCGGTTGCCCGGTACATTGCGGTTTCAAGCTGAAACTGAAGCGAATCGTTTTGCATCTTGCCGTCCAAGACTACAAAACCGATGTACTGACCCAGCACCAGGCTGGAATCGAGTTGCACGGTAAAAGCGGTGTCCATCTCCTCGATATCGATGCCCTGCCCGGCGGCATGCAGTTGCAGATTCAGGTCCGTTGCATACGCATCGTCATTAAAGAGCACGGCCAGATCAAATCCGGACACGGCGCCAGTCAAATCGTATGCAAGCTGCTCGGCCTCGACATTCAGGAGACCGGCAACCGTTACCTCGCCGTCTCCCAACCGGAGCGCGCACTTGACCGCAAGGCTGTCGAGCGGACCGGAGACTTCCAGGTCGAGTTGCGGATTGCCAAAAATATTGATCTCCGGCACAGCACGCCGCAGCTCATCGAGAGAAATGGGCTTGCCGCTCAAGACCAGGTCCACCACCGGGTCATCCAAATCGCGGACCGCAACTTCGCCGGTGATGGTGGAAGCGGCTGTGTGCAGTCTAAAACCGCGTGCCTGGAAATCGTCAGTGTCATAGTTGAATTCAGATTGCACAGTTCGCACCAGCAGATCGGGATTTTGGGTGCGGAAACTGAGATTTCTGAGGGTGGCCTCAACTTTGCCGTTCCGCAGCCACACGCCAAGATCGACGTCAAAGTCCCGCACGGCTGCCGGCAAGCCTGAATGGCCGCCGTTGGCTGCTGCAATGGTCACCGCACCCGACTCAATGCGGATGTCCGGCAGTTCGACATCCCAGCCGAACTCCAGAGCGGCGCCGTCACTGGCAGCAGCGTCATCCGGGTCAAGCGCTTTCAGCAACTTGCCGACGTTCCAGCGTAGCTTCTCGTCCTGAGACAGCGCCAACTCGGGTTTCTCCAATAGCACGGTGCTAACATGTATCTTTCTGGTAAGCAGCGCAACCGGATTCAATCTGAACAGGATGCGCTCCACCTGTAACACCGTGACATCATCCAGCGTCACCGTCACGTCCTCGAGTTCGATCCGCCGGAACAGATTGCCACTCAGCTTCGCCACAGTTACTTCGCCATTCAAATAATGATGCGACGCGATGACAGCCTGCTCCCTGAGCCAGTCGCGAAACATCCCGGTCTGCGTAAAGGCCAGCAGCAAAAGTATCAGGACGATCACTCCCAGAACGAGATAGGAAAGTATTTTAAGCAGTTTCTTCATTGCTCAATTAATGCACTAAAATGCCTGGCCAATGCTCAAATGAACCTGGTAATCACGGGTGTCAATTTCCTGTTTGTTGATTTTCCAGCCAAAGTCAGCCCGTATCGGCCCGATGGGCGTGTTGTAGCGCAGACCAGCCCCGATGGCATAATGCAGATCCTTCAAATCATAACCATCCCATTCCGGCCAGACATTGCCAAAGTCCAGAAAAAACGCAGTGGAAATTTTCTTGTACAATGGCCGGCGATATTCCAGACTGCCTTCGAAGATGCTGTCGCCACCCTCCACCGGCCCCAGGCGCTTGCGGCCCCAGCCGCGCACAGAATAACTGCCGCCGGCAAAAAACCGCTCCTCGATGGGTGTTTCCGGGCTGCCGCGAATGGGCTTCATTGAACCGACCGCCAGCTTGACAGCAATGACATGGCCGGGGGCGACCTGATGGTAGACGCGGTGCTCGGTTTGAACCTTGAGATACTTGAAGCGCGTGCTTAGCAACCTGCCGGCCTCCTCAACAAAAACCGAGGCTCTGTACCCTCTGCTCGGATTGAAAATCCGGTCC
>SMXE01000249.1 GCA_004357015.1 Caldithrix sp. | reverse complement strand
ATCGGTCCCGAGTATTTCACCCGGGAGTTAAAAACCAGCTTCAAATTTGTCGAAGGCGCACCGGACAGCATTCCAGGTGTCGACACCACCGGCGTGGCGATCGGTCTCATGCTGAAGACGGACGTTCCCACCGGCAAGCTGGCCTTGGCTGGCGCGCGACTGATCACCATGAACGGCGACGAGGTCATCGAAAACGGGACGATCTTAGTCGAAAGAAACCGCATCGTCGCCATCGGCAAATCGGATACGGTGACCGTGCCAGCCGACGCCAAAACCATCGACGTCAGCGGCAAAACCATCATGCCGGGTTTGATCGACGTGCATGCGCACATGGGTACCGGCGGCAACGGCATTTCGCCGCAACAAAGCTGGATCTATTTCGCCAACCTTGCTTTTGGTGTCACCACGACTCATGATCCATCCAACAATACGGAAATGGTGTTTACTCACTCGGAGATGGTGCAGGCCGGGGAAATGGTCGGCCCGCGGATTTATTCGACCGGAACCATTCTCTATGGCGCGGAAGGCAGTTTCAAAGCCGTGGTGAATGAATATGAAGATGCGCTGTCCCACTTGCGCCGGATGAAGGCCGTGGGCGCGTTCAGTGTGAAGAGCTACAACCAGCCGCGCCGCAACCAGCGTCAGCAGATCATCAAAGCCGCCCGTGAGCTGGAGATGATGGTGTACCCCGAAGGCGGCGCGATGTTTTTCCACAACCTGTCTATGATTTTGGATGGCCACACCGGCATCGAGCATTCCATCGCCATCGCGCCGGTTTATGAAGACGTGACCACACTCTGGGCCGCCAGTCAAACCGGCTACACGCCAACGTTGGTGGTGGCCTACGGCGGCATCTGGGGGGAAAACTACTGGTACCAAAAGACCAACGTCTGGGAAAACCAACGGCTGCTCAATTTTTTCCCGCGGCCGCTCATCGACGCGCGTTCCCGGCGGCGCATGCTGATCCCGGATGACGACTTCGGATACATCGAAAACGCGAAAACCGCCAAGGCTCTTTCGGATGCCGGCGTGAACGTACAGCTTGGCGCCCACGGTCAACTGCAAGGGCTCGGCGCACATTGGGAGATGTGGATGTTCGCGCAGGGCGGGATGACTCCGCTGGAGGCGATGCGCTCGGCAACACTCCACGGAGCGACTTATCTCGGCATGGACAAACATTTGGGCTCGCTTGAAGTTGGCAAGCTTGCCGACCTGATCGTGATGAACGACAACCCGCTGGATGACATCCAAAACAGCCAGGACATCCTTTACGTGATGAAAAACGGCCGGCTGTACGACGCCGAAACCATGAACGAAATCGGTAACCATCGCCGCAAGCGCGCGCGCTTTTATTGGGAGCACCCCAAGACCAGCGATGCGTTTGTGTGGAAAGGCGCCAGGATTGGATTCGGGGAAGCGATGTGCGGGTGTATGGGAGTTCAATAAGCCAAAGGCATGACTAGATTTAAGTTAGAGTGTAAATACTTGGCTTTCTTCTAAGAGGCTTGAGTATTTGGCCGAGTTTATATCAAAGACTCGAGACAGAACTTGAGAGCCGAGACCTGAGCAATGTTGCCAGAGCTGCTCCGTATCCCAATCCTGACCTTCTCCTTTTTTCCGTGCCTCTTCCGGGTCTTTCAGTGGAGAGAAGAAATGTTTTCATCCGCGGCTCACAAATTTCGCATCCATGCTTGGCGCAGTCTGACCTGCTCACGCGTGGCGTCCGGGTCAACTTCAAAAACGTGCTTTTTAACCTTTTCAATTGAAATCTTCTCCAGATGGAATGTCATTTGTTCACCTTCGCGCTCCACGACGAGCTCATAGGGTTCCCCTGCTTCTTTTTCTTTAAGTTCTGAAAGCATCGGGTGCAGGTTTTGCAAGGTCACTTTTTCGCCGTTGTAGGCCAAAAGCATGTCGCCGTCCCGCGGGCCAAGCTTCCGGATCTCAGGGGCAACCTGCGACAGCAGAATCTTGCCGGCGGGCACGATGACCGTAAAACCAGCCGATGCGGTTTCCTCGCCTATGTGAACTTCCGGAGTATATTTTATCCCTATCTTGCTGTAGATTTCTGCCAGCGGCAGGGGCTCCGCGTTGCGCACGTAGTTTTCAAGGAATGCCGCAATCTCTGGAAATGTGATTTCGGTAAAGATATCGTAAAAGCCATCTTCCGGAAATGCCTTATCCGGACCGTACATTTTTGAAAGCTCGTTGATGATTTCGCGCAGGCCTTTCTTACCACCGGACAATTCCAGCAGCCGAATGTCCAGCAAGCCAGCCACGACTGCGCCTTTCATGTAAATGTTCGCATACTCACGAGCGCCTTCCCTGGTAAAAGATTCTAACGCCAGGTCGCGCAAGCTGTAATCCTGCCTGAAATGTTCAGCTACTTTCAGTTTAATAGAGAGACGTTTCAAGTAGGTATCAAGATCGATAAGGCCGCTGCGCAATTGCATCATGTGAGCGGTCCACTCGGTGGTGCTTTCGTAAAGCCACAGATGTTCCGAGGCAACCGGCTGCACAAAGTTGAACTGCTCGATGATCTCGCTGTGAATGTTCAGCGGTGTGATCACATGAAAAAATTCGTGCGCCACAACTGCTGGTATATTTTGGCCGATCAATTTGTCGAATTGCGCTTCGCTGTAAACGTAGTTTGAGCTGTAGGAATGCTCCCAGGCGCCGATGGAAATATCTTCAAAATGAAACAGAAACGTGTAGCGTTCCACCGGCAGCCCATCCATAAAGTCGGCGGCAGACAGCAGGATGTCCTCGATGCTCTCAAGAATTTGCTCAGACTTCACCTGATCTGTTTTTGAGTAAGTGTAGATTTCGATTTTGCTGCCATTTACCTGCAGGTCCGCCTTTGAAAGACGTCCCAGAAGGATGGGGGAGTCGACGATGTGATCGTAATTGTCCGCGGCAAAGTGGCCGTTTCTGTCGCGGCTCAGCGCTGTGCCGACGGTCCAGTCCTGCGGGTAATCCAGTTCGATAACGAGTGGCCGCGCCTGCATGCCGGTGGGATAACCAAACACGCAGTGACCGAGTAATTGTACATGATCCGCTTCGATGGATGTCCCCGCCATGGGATAGATCTGGTTGGAATCCACCGGCGTATCCCAGGTTTCAGCGATGGTGTAGCGGATTTCCCGCACCGCTTCCGGCTGCTGGATTTGCCACTGGTTGGTTGAGATTTGTGCAGTGGACAACGCATTGCCCGCGGCGTCGAACGCCTGAAATTCGCGCACGAACCGTCCGATGTCCATCACCTGATAGGTGCCCGGAGCAGTGGATGCGAACTGGTAGATAGCATTTTCTGCTTTGAGGTCGTCGACTTTCAACATCACTTTGAACAGGTCGTCGTCGCGATCGTTTAGATTCACCACGTAAGCCAGCGGTGCGACGCCGGACCCGGCATAACGCGTGACGTTGCTTGGTGAACATCCTGAAAGGATGAGGGTCGTTAGCCAGAGCAGCCTGATCGTTTTGCGCATAGGTTATCCTTGCTATTCTCGTGAAAGTTTTGGCTATCTGGTTATATTTGACTCAAACAGAATCAAACGGGAAGATAAAGCTTGCTGATCAGATACGGCGTCATTTGCAAAAAGTTCACGCCTCTCCGGAGCGCCGAGCACGCGTTTCTCGCCGCCGGCAGGTACCTACGAAATCGAATCGGTTGGTTCGGATGCAGATGGTACGCCGACGGCCAGCGGCTTGCCAGAATAAGAGTCATTACCTGCGGGAAAACGCGACCGTTGAACGTCAAGACAAACTGCTCACCCTTCGACTCTGCTCAGGGTGAAGTTTCACAGGTATGGAATTTGTGCGCGCAGGCTGAATGGTTTGCAGATCGAAGTCTGAGATCGAAGCGAGCTATATTCCAGGACCACATCACAGATTTCGCAACTTCAACCTGCAAAAAAACTCTTTGACTCACTGACGTCGTTTTAGTAAATTGTATCTATGACGCATTCTCAAGGTGCGTGCACATCAGATCAGGACGAGTTCCAACCGGAAAGGAGCGATCCATGTTCTTCTTGCAGTTTATCAGCAAATTCATCAAAGTATTGCGGTCCGGTGAGGCGCCGCCGCTGATTGCGGGCGGGTTCACCATGGGGTTTATTGTGGGTTTAACACCTTTCATGACCTTGCAAAACATCCTCATTTTGCTCGTGGCGATCCTGACGAAAGTCAATCTGGCATCCGTGTTTTTTGCAATGTTCCTTTTTAGCTTTTTCGCCTACATTTTCGATCCGATATTTCACAATCTCGGCTTCTTCCTGTTGGCGCAAATTGAAAACATCAAACCGCTCTGGACAGTGATTTACAACTGGCCCATTGCGCCGTTCACGCGTTTTAACAATACCGTGGTGATGGGCAGCCTGGTGGCCGCGCTGCTACTGAGTTTCCCGGTTTATCTGGCGGCGAAAAAGGGCATCATTCTTTACCGCGAAACATGGGGTGAGAAGATCGAGAATTCAAAATTCGTCAAAGCCATCAAAGGCAGCGCCCTGTTTAAGTGGTACGTCAAAATACGAGACCTGGAGTTTTAGCCATGAGACCCAAAGGACTGATTGGACTACTGGTGGTTGTCCTTATTGTTGCCGGGCTGGGCTATTTGCTCAGCGACAAGTTTATCGAAAGACAGTTGGAAAGCATCGGTGAGTCCATCGTCGGCGCGAAAGTGGAAATAGACAACCTGAATTTTAGCCTGGTGGGCCTGGCCATTTCATTCGACCGGCTGCAGGTGACGAATCCGAATGACACCTGGAAGAACATGTTCGAGACCGGGCGGGTCTCGTTCGACATGGAAGTCGCCCCGCTGGCCCGCAAAAAAGTCATTATCAACGATGTCACCATCGCAGACATCCGAATCGGCACGAAGCGGGCAAGCGATGGCAAAATCGAACGCCAGGCTGATGACACGCCAGGCTGGGTGTCCGAAGCGGCCGAGAGTCTCAAACAGCAAGTGGCGGCAGCGCCGGTGCTCAACCTGGGCATTCTGAAACAGAAGGTGAATGTAGACAGCCTGCTCGCCGCCTTCGACATTCAGTCGCTGAACAAAATCGGCCAGGCCCGGCAAGATGCTGCTGCCTCATTCGCGCGTTGGGAAAACACGGTTGCCGAGTTCAGGCCGCAAAACGACTTTGAGAAGGTCAAACAGCAGGTGCAGGAAATCACTTCCCAGAAGGTCTCCAGCCTTGAGCAGTTACTCGCGACTGCCGACAAGACGAAGAAGGTTATTAACACGCTGGACAAGCTGAAAAAAGAGGTCGAATCGCTCAAAAAGTCGGCGAGCGCTGACTTGGGCAGCATTACGCGCACATTTACGCAGGTCGATAATTGGATCAAGGATGATTTTGACGCTGTTAAATCGAAAGCAAATCTTGCAGATTTCAGCGCACAAAACATCGGCAAGATGTTGTTCGGGGACGTTCTGGTGGCGCCGACCATCGGCATTCTCGAATACATCGGACTCGGACGCAAGTACATGCCGGTGGCGAAGCAGCTCTTCGCGTCCGGCAAAGTTGAGAAACCGCCGCGCCTGAAAGGGCAGGACATCCGCTTTCCGCTGCTGGACGGCAAACCGAATTTCCTGCTGGAGCACGTTTTGATCAGCGCGGCGACCAACCAGCAGGACACGAGTAAAGTGCTGCGGCTCAGTGGAGAGGTGAAAGGCATCACAACGGAGCAAAAGGTGTATGGCAAGCCCCTGACATTCGCTTTGAACGCGGCTTTGCCAAACTCGAACGCCTACGAAATCTCAGGCGAATTCGACCACACCGGCGACACGCCCAGTGACCGGTTCCGGCTGACCGGCAGGGGGATTCGCTTCGGCAAAATCGATTTGCCCGAGAAACCATACCTGCCGTCGCAACTCATTGCAGACCGCGGCGATATCACGGCCGATTTCGGCCTGATCGGAGACGAGTTGGATTTCAAGGTCAGCTTCACAGGCAGTCCAGTCACGTTTGGTTTTGCACAAGGCGCAGCGGGCAATAACGTGATTGCAAAAGTGACACGCAGCGTGTTCGATTCCATCGACAAACTGACCCTGTCTGCCCGCATTCACGGTCCGGCGAATGCGCCTCGTCTGAGCATCAGCTCCAACATCGATGATGTGCTGGCCGCGAGAATAAAGGGGGTGCTGGGGGAGTCGGTCCGTCTGGCACAGGCCGAAATCGAAAAGAAAATAAACGCTATCGTGCAACCGAAGAAGGAGGAGGCGCTGGCCTTTGTAAATCAGAACAAAGCCCGGCTGGAATCAGAGATTGACAAAATCGAGAGCGCCGTCACTGAGCAACTCGATTTTCTGGAGCAGAAGAAGAAGGAGGTTGAGGCTGAGATCGCGAAGAAAAAGGGCAAGGGTCTGAAAGACGTCAAGGACAAACTGAAAGGCTTGTTCAAGAAAAACTAACGGGGCTGATTCATGCCAATCCACCGCGTGCGGTGAGTCATTATAAGATTGAAACATGGGCGCGATTTCATAGGAATTTCTCACGTCCTATCCGATATATGATTTGGGGAGTGCACGGGCAGGATCGTGTAGGCGTGTGGGTTCCAACCGAGTGCCTGCAACCTTTGAGGCTGATTTCAGGGCATTCAGCATACTCGGCTAACCCTTGCATTCAGGAATAAATGTGACTATATTTGAGTATTCATTGTGAGCAAAGATCGAGCTACTGTAGAGAGGCTTTTAACCCTGAAGCTTTTTCTTGTTTCAAATCAAAAGTCGAGGACCCGTCGATGAAAAACGTTCTTGTGTTGTTCGCCGTTTTGCTGCTCCTGACTCTGCCGGGCAAATCCGGTGCGCAGTGGGCCGTTGCACCCGAAATTGTGATTTCAATCCCCCAAAGCAATTTTGCCAATGTAGGCGAAGCAGGTGGTGGCTTCGGCATCAAGGCCATACGGTCAACCAAACTGCTCGATCACAAATTGGAACTGCGAGGTGATTTTGTATTCCTCACCTTTGGCAAGAAAACGACTTTTGTCACTGACGGCATTCAGCTTATTCCCATAGAAGCACGCAACGAAGGTTTTCGCCTCACGGTTGGACCGCAATATCGATTTGGCGGCCGCAGCCTGAAATTCTATCTGGGCGCCAACGGTGGCCTTTATTATTTTCGTACCAACATAACTGCACAAGTCTTTGGCGCCGGTGGGACGAGCTTTTTTCAGGATTCTGATAACAACAACTGGTCTCTGGGGTGGAATGGTGTCGTCGGGCTGCAGTATGACATCGGCCTTGGCCCCTGGCTCGACCTTTCGTTTGAATATCAAACCATGTATAATTTGCCCGAGTCTATTGCAGACGACGCCAGTGAGGAGCAGATCGCCAACATTAAAGACATCACAGCAAACGAGTACACCATCAAGTTCGGCGTGATCTTTTTTCTAGGTCGATAGGTCCAAAAGCATCAGGGGTTCGTCCTTCACCATAAGTATTAGTCCTGAACTCTTGCACTTGCTTGCAAGAAATACCAATTCGGCAAATCCTACCAGGGTTGTAGGGCGAAGGCGAGAAGCCCTTCGGCTCCGCTGCGCTAGGAACATCATCAAGGATCACAGCGGCGAGATTTTGGTAGCAATGCGGAGTTGACAAAGGTACCGAATTCGCCAAAAGAATTAAACGTTGCACAGGAAGTAAACCGCACGATGCTCAAGGCAGGCGAGTTAACTCCGTACTTCAATCTTCTTTCTTGGACGACGAACCGTACAACCTCTGGGATTCCAGACAACGCAAAAATCTAGTGCTGGTTTTCCTTCCCAGCCCGGAGTGAGGCTGCTGCGAATGGCTCCCTGTAGCGGGTTGCGCTCTCAGGACTCGTTGGGTTCGTGTTCCACTGCAGGCTTCGCGCCTCCCTTGCGCTTGAACCATGTTTTTGGATTCAGTCGCGGTTTCAATTTATTGTAGAATTCCTTGCCCAGGATAGCGATACCGCTGTAGAAGAGCACTTCGGCAATGATAAACAGGGCCGTGGTAAGCGTGGCAACCATACCTGCCGAGAAACCGAGAAACGGCAAAGCAGGCATGATGAACCAAGGGATAACAGAAAGCAGAAGCATTGTGATGCCAACGATTCGCCAAACAGGCTTGCGCGGCTGGGGTTCTGTATTGGCTATTTCATTTTCGGCAGCGTTCGGCATATTCGGTTCCTTTTTAACCTGTAAGTTCATGAGTCGTTTGAATAGTCAGGTTCTGCCAAGTTAATCCGCGTTCCATGCGGGCACGGCTGAAAGCCGTGTTACTTATGAATGATTAACAAAACTACCTTTGCCGCTCACCTATTCCTGAGATCTCAGCTCATGACGGCCACAGGGCGTCTCCCAAGCCGGACGTCCGTTTAGTCTGGCGCCCAACGGCCGCGCGCAAGCTCTCTTCGCTAGCCAAGATCTCGACACATTTCGCCGCTCTCGTGATGCCGGTGTAGATCAGCTCTCTTGTTAGTACTGGCGAGTCTTGTTCCGGCAGCAGCAGGAGAACCTTCTCAAACTCGGTTCCCTGGCTTTTGTGCACGGTCACGGCGTAAGCAAGCTCGAACTGCGGCAGCCTGAATGGACTGATTTTACGGAATCCGCGGTCGTGGTCCTGGAAAAAAGTCATGAGATTTCCGTCTGCATCGCGCAAGATGATCCCAACGTCACCGTTGAACAGGTTGAGATCGTAATCGTTTTCCGAGACCAGAACGGGCTGGCCCGCATACCAGCGATCATCCGGCTTAGCTACCAGCTTTCTCCTGACAAATTGCTCTATTTTTGAATTCACCACGCGGATCCCCTGCGGTCCTTCACGGACCGCGCACAGTACCCGGAATTGTTTAAAGCGATCGAAAATATCTGCCGGGGAGCCGGAGCTACCGTAATCGCCGAAGTTTCCCAAAATCGTGCTGAGCACATTCGAATCTGCCGCATGCCAGTGAACATCGTCGTATTGGTCGTCCTGCAGAATTTCCAGCGCCAAATCCACATCGCCGCGATTGACGGCTTCACTCAAGGCCATGATGCCCGATTTGCCGCCAAATCTGTAATTGTGCCTGAGTTGCACGATGCAATCCTGAATGCCGGGTGCGGGGCTTTCGCAGAGTTCCAGGTTGGCGCCGGTGGCCTTTTCCAGGACAGCTTTGAAGTCGCTGGAATAAACATTCAGCGCACCGCTCCCGCAAATATCAGCCAGCACCGCACCAGCTTCCACCGAAGCGAGTTGATTGTGGTCGCCCAGCAGGATGAGTTTGGCGTGTGCAGGCAGGGCCGCTGTTAGCTTCGCCATCAGCGCAACCGGCACCATCGAGGCTTCGTCTACGATGACCACATCTGCGTCCAGCGGATTACCGGTCTTGTGCCGGAAGCGCGGACTGTGCCGGATGGCGCCCAACAAGCGGTGGATGGTTTTGGCTTCATCTGGAATTTTGGCTTTGATTTCATCTGTGCAGGGTAAATTTTCTTTGGCGAATTTTATGGATTCTTGCAGCCGGTTTGCTGCCTTGCCTGTCGGCGCTGCCAGAACCACGCGCTGGTCTGGTATTTCCTCAAGCAACAATGCGATGATCTTGACGACCGTCGAAGTCTTGCCGGTGCCGGGCCCGCCGGTAATGACGCAGAAGTTCTTGTACAAGGCAATGGCGGCAGCAACCTTCTGCCAGATGTCGTCTTCTTCAGGGAAGTACTTATCCAGCAACGTTCTGGGAGCGCCTGTATCGATGCAACGGTTGCTCTGTGTCGACCGCGCCAGAACAAACTGCGCCAGAGTTTCCTGATATTGCCAGTAGCGATTCAGATACAGCCGGTTGTTTGTGTCGAGAATCAGGGGCTGGAAGTCACCCGGCTTGCCAACAACGGAAGTTTCACGTAACTTCGCGCTCAGGTCATCGACGGCAGTCTCAGGGAAGTCGCTTGTAACGTCGTCGCCAAGACTTTCTGTGAGAAACTCCCGGTTGGTCAGGTCAACGAGGTCGAGGCAGATGTGGCCGGCACGCGTCTGACTGCTCACCAGTTTGGCAGCCAGAACGAGCAGCGTGTTTTCCCTGCCAGCCAGACGCTGCATCATGCGCGCAAAATGGCGGTCGATATGGGATATGGTTTCGGTGGTGTTCAAATTCTGAGGTGTTCCTATTCCAGCTCGTATCGCTCGATTTTATTGAGCAGCCCCCGGCGACTCAGTCCCAAATGTGCCGCGGCCCGCGTGCGGTTACCCTCGAATTTCCCCAGAGCTTGTTTGACCATTGTGCGTTCGAGCAGTTCAACGGCGCGTTCAAGTTTTGTTTCGTTTCCCAGCGCTAACAGCGGCCTGGAGGGCGTTTTCATCGTGTTCACCTCATCGGGCAGCAGGTCCGCGGTCACGGTTCTAATATCCGGCTCCGCCAGCGTGGCGATGCGTTCGATGCAGTTTTCCAGTTCCCGCACATTGCCGGGCCAGTGATATTGGGTCAGGAGTTCGGTTGTTTCCGTATCAAATGTTTCGAGTTTCTTCTTCAAGGCCTTGTTGTATTTCCCCAGGAAATGGTTCGCGAGAATCGGGATATCTTCTTTACGCTCACGCAGTGGTGGCAGCTTGAGTGGCACAACTTTCAGCCGGAAAAACAGGTCCTCGCGGAAAGTGCCTTCTTTGACACATTGCGCCAGGTCCTTGCTGGTTGCACTGACGATCCGTACATCCACCTTGATCGTATTTGTGCCGCCGACGGGCCGGACTTCACCTTCCTGAATCACCCGTAGCAGCTTGGCCTGCAAAGCCGGGCTGGTGTTATTGATTTCGTCCAGAAACAGGGTGCCGCCATCCGCAACTTTAAACAATCCTTTCTTGCTTTCAGTGGCGCCCGTAAATGAACCTTTCAAATGCCCGAACAACTCGCTTTCCAGCAAGTTCTCCGGCAGTGCGCCGCAGTCTACGGCCACGAAGCGGTGTTTTTTGCGCTCGCTGTTGTAGTGAATGGCGCGGGCGATCAATTCTTTCCCGGTGCCGCTCTCTCCATTGATAAGCACGCGGGCATCAGTGGGGATGACCTTGTCCAGCAGCTTGAATACCTTCTCCATTGCCGGGCCGCGGCCGATGATTTCATGAAAGCTGTACTTGCGCTCCACCTCCTGCTGCAGGTGCTGGTTTTCGTCCTTCAACTGCCGGAGGAGCTCGGCGTTCTCCAAAACGTGCGCCGACTGTGAGGCAATAATGTTGACCAGACGCAGGTCGTTTTCCTGAAACGGATGCTCTTCTTTTTTGCCGTGCAAAATCAGAACGCCGAGAATCCGGCCTCTTGCCTGAATAGGCGCCGCCAGTACGGATTCCATGGGGTAGCCGAGCATTTCCAGCCCTTTGAAGCGGTCATCCTTTAGGATGTCTTCGACCAGCAAGGACTCTTTGTGTTTGAGAATCCAGCCGGCAATGATCATGGTCATGCGATGCACCAGCGCCTCGTAGCGGTTGGTACCAACCCGCACCAGCGTCGTAAACCGCGAGTCCATCCGGTTTTTGCTGAGCAGGATCGAACCTTGCCGCGCTCCGGTCAGATCGGTCGCCTCTTTAATGATGGCGTTGATGATTTTGTCCACATCCATGGTCGAGGAAATGGTCTGCGCCAGGTGATTGAGTGTCTGCAGTTCCAGCAGCGACTGGTTCAGGCCTTCACGTTTTTCGTTATTTGCCATGGCTGAAAGTTAACTGCGGCGCGGTGCATTGTCAAGCGCTATTTTACAGTCAACGCCTGCGCATTCCGCCACCAGCTAGTACCTGACAAGTCGTTTCGCAGCGCTCTCTGCGGTCTAAGCGGTTAAATGTTATTTGGTTCCGGCTTCACCGTGTTAAAAAAACCTTTTGCATTTTGTGATAGTTTTTCCCTCTTTTACCTTTTAGTATCGTTGGTTGCCTGTTGCTGCAGGACAAAACTTATCGAGAGTCTTGATATGCCAATCTACGCACAATATTACTTCTGGCTGATTTCAGTTTCGTTGTTTTGCTTTATTCTGGAACGTATCTCGCCGTGGCGGCCGCGACAAAAGGTGCTTCGTAAACAATTCTGGCAGGATGTCTTCTGGCTATTGTTCAACGGCCACTATCTCGGCCTGATGCTGGCCATGGCAACCGGATACGCCGTACAACTATTCAATGGCTTCCTTTACAGGATGGGATTGCCGGTCCCGGAATCGCTGGCTTTGATGGCGGCCACGCCGCTCTGGCTGCAGTTCATCGTCTTTTTCGTGGCGAAGGATTTCATCGAGTGGAACATCCACCGTTTGCTGCACAATGTGCCGTGGCTGTGGGAGTTTCACAAACTGCACCACAGCATCGAGGAGCTGGACTGGATCGGCAACTTCCGCTTTCACTGGGCGGAAGTGATCGTCTACAAAACGCTGTCCTACCTGCCGCTGGTCATTCTGGGCATCGACAATCAGGTCATCCTCGTCATCGCAGTGATCGGCACCCTCATGCAGGATCTCAACCACTCCAACCTGCCCATCGACTGGGGGCCGCTGAAGTACGTGCTGAATTCCGCCAAGATGCACGTCTGGCACCACGACGTCATTCAGCACGGCAAAGGGGGGCAGAATTTCGGAATCGTGCTGAGTGTGTGGGACTGGCTTTTCGGAACGGTTTACTGGCCGAAAGATCGCGAAGAGCCCGAAAAACTGGGGTTTGACGACATGGACAATTACCCGCGCAGCGTGCCCGGGCGCTTCTTTTATCCGTTCTGGAAAGGTAGAGGTGTGACCAAGGGGAACGTGCGCCGCACTTTGAGCTGAAAACTGGCTAGATGAATATAGACTTTCTTCGCCTCACCCCGCCTGCTGCGCGACGGCTGTTAAAACCTGCCTCGCCACAGCGTCGACGTCCGCGACAGTTACGCGGCGGCGTTTCTCCTCAATGATGCAGTTGACCACCTGAACACAAAATTTTTGAATGACGTATGGCTTGCACTCGCTGTATTCGATGATCTTTGCCACCGCGTCCTGATCGTAGCTGAAAATACCTGCAACGGGCTCAGTGATGAGCTTCGCTGCGTCTTCGGGCTCAAATGGCGGTACGTCAATTTCCTCAAAGAAGTTGTACCACGGGCTGCCTTCGCTCTCCCAACTTTTTCGAATAGATGTCCCAGACATGATGGCAACGAGGTTCTGCGCAAATGTTTTCATGAAAATGCTGCGCAGCTTCTGATTCACCTGCTCGCTGTATTTGTTGAGTTCATCCACTTCATCGATGAGCAATACCAGCTTCAGTTTTTTGTCAAACTGTTTGCCGAGCTCTGTTAGAAGTGCCTTCAAATCACGGGACAAATCCCGGCCGGAATAGTTGTCCTTGTTTTCATGCAACTTGAATTTGATCTCACCCTTGAAGCAGGGTTTGCAGGTTTCGATCACCTCTTCCATCATGTGTGAAAAGAAGTGCTCTTCCGAGGTGCCCTGCAGGTCGATCATGACTGGCACGAAAACAAACTCGGGATCGTCGAGGTTTTCCAGACGACGTTTAAGGAGATGCTGCAAGGAAGTCTTGCCAATCCGGCGCGGGCCATGAATCATCAGACTGTTGTTGTGGACGGTATTGAGAATGCGCTTGAGCAGTTTTTCGCGGCCAAAGAACATTTCCTCGGTCATGATAGGGGAGCCGGCGATGTAAGGATTGTACTTGTTGATGATCGCAATGCGATACTTGACCCTTCGCGAAATGAATAAACCGCCAACGCCCAGCAGGACGAATGAACCCAGCGAAATGGCGAATGCCGCGGTCTTGTAGATCGGCGGTTTGCGCGTCACGGTAAACTGCTCGATCGTGCGGTGCGGCGGCGAATCAATATCGTAGGCCGTCAGCACAATGAGATTCTCTCCCAGCCGCAGTGGCACCAGCGTGGAGAAAGGAAATTTCTTTCCGTGCTCATCAGCCTTCGGTTGGATCACGACCTGTTCGCCGTCAGCGTCGAGGAGCGGTTCGCCATTGAGCGCAATTTCGATGGAGGCGATGCCCTGGTCGTCGCCGGCCTGCCCGGATATGACGATCTCGGCCGAACGCGTGTCGCTCACATTGTTCACCGGCGTGCGGAAAGCGAAAACTGGCGCTGTGGTTTGCGTTATGATCCGCTCGATAATCTGTGGCTCCGGCGGCTCCGCTTTCGCCTCGCTTGCGTCTAACCTGAGACGCTCCATTTCTGTAAGGGTGCGGTTGATCCATCCTTTGACGGCACCCAATTGCGGGTCTTGCAGCTCAACTTGCCTGAAAACGCGCAGCGCCTGCTGGTACTGTCCCTGAATAAAAAAGTTCAGCCCCTGCCGGTACCTCCCCTGTACGCCATTCTCGCCGACGATAGCCTCTTCTCTGGCGACGGCGTGCTTTTGTGCGTCGCGGAACCACTTCTCAAGAACCGCAAGCCGCCCGTCTCCCGGATTTTCTTGTTTGACTCGATTTATTTTTATGCGCGCCTGAGCGAACTCTTCATTCTCGAGATGGCGCTCAATTTGAGCTACACTCACGTCAAAACCCTGATCGGCCTGTGTTTGTTGCGAACGATTGGCCTTAGCGCGGTTAAACTCAAGCAACTGCTCAGACATCTCGATCATTTTCCGGAGGTTCATCACGTGCGCCGTCTTGTGCACGGCTTCTGCTGCTGCCGACTTGCGAAAATTTGCCAGCGCACGGCCGTAGTCGCCCGAGAGAAAGTAGGCTTTGCCCAGATAGAAGTAGGGCAGGTACTCAACGAGCTTCAGGTTTGACGTGGTGGCCTGGTGGTCAGGTTCCGGACGAGCCGTGAGGGCAATTTGGATGCTTTCGATGGCGAGCTGCCAGTCTCCCCGCTCAAGCAGGAGTT
>SMXE01000248.1 GCA_004357015.1 Caldithrix sp. | reverse complement strand
TTACATTATTCCTCTAGCAAGCGCACGTACTTGCTGTGCAGCCAACCCGTTCGCCCGTCGCTTAAGCGGATTTTCCACCAGACTTTTTTCTTCTCCATCAATATAAATGTTTCTCCCCGGCGCACCTGCACGATTCGGAGGTACCTTGTACCGGGGCCGGAACGCACATTCAGAACGCGCGCGGTTACCTGCACTTTCGGCTTCGCACTGGCGTATTTCATTTCGTTGTTCTGTGCCGAACGCGACCCCGAATAGGTGTTTCCGGGAGTCGAGTAACGGGGACTTTTCTTTGCGCCAAATGAAAAAACCAGCGAAACCCGGTGGATGTCGTCGTTGACGATCCTGTCCGTCGAATAGCCGTAGCTCAGCTCCAGCATGTGCCGTGAAACGGAGAAAGCAAACCCCGCTCCGCCGGTGAACCGGTCATGGTCGAGACCAACACGAATCGGCAGCGTTCGCACGGGACGGAGCTCCGCGCCAACATGAAATGTCGGGGAAGCGCCCTCGGTCTTATTCACGTCCGCGGCGAAGGTGACGCCATCGTAGAGTTCAAACGCCGTGCCAAGGCGAAGCGTCATCGGCACCTCCTCGGTAAGTCCGTTGTCCCAGCGATAGTCCGTGCCGATGTCCTGCGCCACAAGTCCCAGTGCCAGGCGATCGTGGACCTGAAACGTCACCCCCGCGTCAAATCCGAGCCCGGTCGCGACGTCGCTGTGCAGGTCGTTCCGAATCAGCTTCACGCTTGCCCCGATGGCGAGGTTGTACGTCAGCGTCTTGCCAAAGGAGAGAAAGAAGGCGTCCTGTCTGCTGCTGAAGAAAAAGTCTGGCTGAAGTGTGTTGCCGGTCCTGCCTTCGATGCCGTCAATCTTCAGCCCGATCCAGCTCACACCCAGCGTAAACAGTCCGCCGATGGGAAAAGCACCTCCAAAATAGTTTGCGGTGCGGTCAAACGGCAAATTGACATTCATCAGTTCCAACCCGGCATGGTTACTTCGATCCAAAGCCGCCGGGTTCCAGTAAGCCGCGGATGGGCCACTCGCTACGGCGGTGAATGCTCCGCCCATGCTCAGCGCGCGTGTACCCACACCGGTTCGGAGAAAAGCGCCTGGTGCGCCCGCGCTCGTTACCGAGGTACCGTTGAGTTTGTTGACCTGTGAAAATACCACAGCCGGAACTAACATGAATGTTATCAAAATTGACACGTGCTTTACGAAAGTGGGCTGTTGCATAAACTTCACATCCTTCAAATTAAGTCTAACGAGTGACAGCAATTTTGGCAATACGGTGTTCCGCCCCGGTGCGGATGCTGCAAAAATAAATGCCATTGGCAACCAGATCGCCATTAACATTCCTGCCGTCCCAGGTGTCTTCCGTGTGTTCCCCGGCCGCTCTGAACTCGCCCAACAACAACTTGCTGACCAGGTTCGAGTTCGCGTCCAGAATTTCGATGGTCACTTCCGCCGCGCCCAGAAGTTCATAGCGGATGTGTGTAATTTCGTCATTCAGGTTAAAGGGATTGGGATAGTTGTACACCACTGCGCCCAGGACACGCGAATCGTCCAATGATGAGTCTGTCGGATCATGGTCGCCACCACCGGACTCCGGCGCAATCACGTTAACTTCCCCGGAAAAGCTGCTCTCATTGCCGGAGTCATCCAGGGCTGTGACTGCAATAAAATAACGTCGGCCAGCCTCCAGACCGGTGAGCTGATGCGACGTCACATTTCCCACGAAAACGTCATTGTCGTACCGTCCTGATTCCGCACCGTAATACACTTTGTAGCCCGCAAGATCAGACTCACGGTTGGCATCCCAGGATACGAGGACTGAGGGTCCGCCCGCAAAGGGCTGCAGAAACATCAGGAAGACGGCGCCGAAATTCCACACTCGCGTAGGACGGGTTCGCATGCGACAAAGCATTTGTAACATCTTTTGCATTCCTATCTTCATTCACACACCCCCAGCATGGCTTTGACTTCATTGAGGAGAACACCTGGCGGCACAGGCTTTTCCATAAAGCCGTAATCCCGACCGCTGGGTAGCATGCTGCGTCGCACAACTGAACCTGTCAAAAAAAGAATTTTAACACCGCCGGCCTTTTGCTTGAGATTTCTCGCCAGCACCAGACCGTCAATATCAGGAAGATTCACGTCGACGATCAACAGATGATGCTTGGTTCGGTCAAACTTCTTTACCGCGCTCCTGCCGTCAAACGCTGTGTCGGCAGGTATGCCGTTTTCTATAAAGTACTCCTTCAAGACGGCCGCCGTATCTTTATCGTCGTCGATGATCAGGATTCTCGCTCGCATATTGAATTTTCGCTGGTTTAAATGAGGGGAGATGAAAGTCACCTCCGGGCCCTTCAAAGATCGAGATGATTTCACGTCCCCTGCATTTCGATGATCGTTCAGACCACGGCCTCGCCCTTCTTGGCCGTTTCTCTTTTTCCATCACTTGCAGAAGAACGCTCACCAGCAAGCTCCAGAAAAATGTTGGGTGTCAGATCCGCGTTTTCTTCGTCAACTTCAGTCACGTCTTCCGGGGTGCTGTAGTAGGCCACATCTTCCTTCTTTCTCCTTGTGTAGAGAAAAATGCCCGCTACAAACACAGCAATCAGCAATCCAATTCCGACCAGAAGAAACTGGCTAACCGATGAAACCGGTTCGGAAACGGCAGCAGCCTGGTTGAGTTGGTCGTCGTCCGCAATCATTTCGGTGGGCGTAACCGTAACAAAGCTCTCCTCCACATCCTGCACAATCTCTTTAGTAATCTCTGTTTCCAGGCTGGTCCTAAGACCCTGACTCGCAGGGCTTTTGCCTGCAAGAATGTCCTGTTGCTCCCTGACTAACTGATTGACCTCAGAAAGTCGCCGTGTGTGCCGAATCCTTTCAACCACCGCAAAACTCGGCACGACGATCTCCTCGCCGGGATAAATGCTGTCGCCGTCCGGCGCACGGTTGATCAACTTGAGTTCGCGCCAATAAGATGCGTCGCCGTAGTACTCTTGCGCAATTTTGCTCAACCACTCCCCCTCTTGAATCTGATGAACCGTCGGCTGCTCGAGCCGCAGAAATTTGCTGAGCAGGTTCTCTGCCGGTTCCATGAAACAAACGAACAGTATGAACAAAACGGTTGCAAGAAGATATTTTCGCATGATTGGCCTCCTGACTTTGTGATAAGGTTTCTGCTCTCGCGTTCCAAGAAGCAAACCGGGTGCCAGAAAGCCTGACGCAGCTACAAACGCTTGTTAATTAGCGTCCACAAACGTTCTGAATGACCGTAGCTATCCCCGCTTAACGAGGTCGCCAGCGTGAACAGGGTGTAAAAATTACATATTCCCCTTAAGAGCGGAGTTTCTGTCAGGAAACAATCTGGGTGACGTATAAAAACTTTGGGCAACTTCGGGTTGAAATCGCTGAGGGCTTGCGGGGTGTGAAATGGTGGGTTCCTGGAAGCAGCCTGTAGCGGCGTGGCAGCTTCTTCAGGCAAAGTAATCATGAGTTGCCCCATGACTTAATCCTATTTAATGAACGGTGATCAATCTCAAGAGAATCAATGGATAATTTTACAAAGTTTGCGCCACGTCCTCGTCAAGAGAAAATGCCTTTTTGATATTGTCATTCGGGAAGCGGTCGATCAACAGATAATTTGGATCAATGCCTGCCCGAGTTGGTTCCTGGTCCAGAATAATTTCGAATTCCATCTCAGCCTTGTGGATTTTCCTGCGAACCAACAGCACCAGATTCTCTTTCCCGTTTTTATCTCTTGCGTAAACTCCGATGTCAACCCAGTCGTTGACTGGAATTTCCGTCTCCACGCCAAGAGAATCTGCGCGGTACTTGCGGCTCTCGACTGTCAGGTAGAGGGCGAAACGGCCATCGTTCGTTTTCCGATAAGAGGCGTCGATCATGCGGTTGCTATACAACGTGATGGTCTCGAACATGTCCTCGAGCATGTAGTGCAATGAATCGGGGGTGACTGCGCGAATGTAGTCGAGGAAAATCGCTGAAGTCGGGTAGGGCGGTTCCTGGTAGGCAAAATCCTGAATAAGTCGCCGCAGCGCACCATTGAGACGCTCTTCGCCAATATATTCTCGCAAGGCGTACATGACCACGCTACCCTTGTTGTAATGAACGTTAGTCTGGTTTTCCGTGTAGAGCAGCGGGCGCTCAGGCGTTGTTGCTCTGCCGCGTCCTTGGAGATAGCGGTCCATTTCGTAGCGCAGAAATTTGTGCATCATGTCCTTGCCGTGGGTTTTCTCCATGACCATCAATGCGGCGTACTGGGAGAGTGATTCGGACAGGAAGTCACCCCCCTGCACAAAACCACTGATAACCTGGTAGGCCCACCACTGGTGACCAATTTCGTGCGCAACAACATAATTGACAAAATCAATGGCGTCTTCGTCTTCAACGTTGGAGATGAAGCCAACCGACTCCGAGTACGGCAGAGTACCAGGGAATGCTTGCGCGAAGGTCACATAGCGGGGGAACTCCACAATGCGCGCTTGCTTGTGTGCGTACGGCCCGAAATTCTCGGTGTAGTAAGCCAGGGAATTTTTGATCGAGCTGACCATTCTATCAACGTTTTGATTGTGACTTTTGTGGTAATAAACCTCGATGTCGACATCCTGCCAGCGATCCCGGGCGACTTCATACCTGGCGGACATGAACGCGAAGGAATTCAAGATTTTATGCTCGAGTTCATAATGAAAATGACGGCGGCCGTCTTCCAGCCACTCTTTTACCAACGAGCCTGGTGCGACCGCGATTTGCTCGGACGATGTTACGAGGGTAGCCTCAAAATTCAGCCAGTCCGCCCCATAAAACTGGTAGGGGTGCATGCGCGCCCGCATATCCGTGACTGGCGGCAGCGGTTGCTTTGGTGTGAGGCCTTGTTCCTGTCGGGCGAGTTTTTCATCCAGTTCCCTGTCAGCAAAATAGCCAATCTGAGGTAAAACCTCACTGCTGAAAAAAGTGCCATTGCGGACAATTCTAGGCTGCGAAACCTGGTTTTCGAATCCCGTTGCGTCGTAAGAGATAGCGAACTCCATAAGCGTGGAATCCCCCTGCGAAAGCGGATTCCGCAACTTAAAAATGTGGTAGCCAACTTCAATGTCCTCGAAAATGAGTTCCGCGTCTGGTGTGTTGAGCTTGGCAAGGTCCCACGCCGGATCTGACGAAATGTGCAGCGAGTCTATAGTACGTTCGGTTTTATTTTGCAGCCAGTAGGTGCCCGCAATATCAACGCGCCTGTCTTCAGGGAAAAATTCGACGTTCAATTTCATGTCCACGATTTTGGGCTGAGGCACATTCTCGAACCTCCTGTATTTTTTCTCATAGCGGGCAGCCAGTGCGTTCCTGTCATCTTTCGTGACATAGGCATTTAGAATATTCGTATTGTAAAAAATGAAGCCTGCCAGAAGTACGAAAGCGGGCAGTCCAAGCAGGAAGCTCGCGCGAAGCTTGCCACGGAAGGCCTGCTTGATTTGCCGCAGCCGCCCGGCGAGTGTATCTACT
>SMXE01000247.1 GCA_004357015.1 Caldithrix sp. | reverse complement strand
TTTCTTCCTCTCACAACCTGAAAAACCTCACAAAATACAGAAATTTGCAGGCGCAGGCCGCCAGTGCCCGCCATCTGTCGGATGGGGATGCCCGCCTGCTCGCCCACCAGAACAAAGCGGTTGTGATGATTCTCCTCAACACAAGCTCGACAGAGGTTGCGTCGAGCCAGCTCTCCGTTGAACTCGCTTACCGTCTGGCAACGGACAGAAGTCCAGCCGCGCAGCAAATCCGGGATCAACTGATCGTGCTCCTGGTACCCTCGACGAATCCGGACGGTTTGAAACGCACGGTCGAATGGTACAAAAAGTATGCTGGCACGCCTCACGAAGCCAGCCCTCTGCCGCGCCTCTCGCACCCTTACGCCGGCGATGAACACAAGGAAGACTGGCTGGTGCTGAACCTGATCGAATCGCGGCTGCTGGCCAAACAGTTCTATCACGAGTGGTTTCCCGTTCTGGTGTACGAACAGCATGAAAGCGCGGCCCAGGGCGCCCGGCTGCAGCTTGCGTCAGCAGCATTGTCGTACGACACGGAACCCTTTGATAGAGCGTCTCCTGCAGGTGCTACTTTTATCGAAATGGTGATGGATGACTTGGGGGACCGGCGGATCCGCGGCCTTTCGCTGGCTGCTGGCCGGCAGTTTGAAACGGCCGGCATGGCGTCATTTGTTCAGCACAACATGCTTTGCATTTACTCGCAGGCAGCAAGCGCGCAGCTTGCCACACCGGTATTTTTTCCCAGGGGCAGCCTGAGCGCCGAATCAACGCCGAGTATTTCGAATCCTTGGCCGGGCGGCTGGTGGCGGATGCGGGATGTCATCGACTACGAAATGGCGGCCATCTTGGCGGTCTTGCACACGGCGGCCGGGCGTAAAGAGCGGCTTATCTATGATTTCTGTCGGCGCAACATGGCCGCTATCCGGACTGGCGAAACCGAGCCGCCTTTTGCTTACATCGTTCCGCGGGAGCAGCATGACGCGGCGGCGGCCAGGCAACTGATCAATATCCTGATTCAGAACGGTGTTGAAGTTCAGCGGACGCAAACCGGCCTCGAAGCCGGGGGAAAAGGAATTTCATCCGGTGATTACGTCATCTTGCTTTCGCAGTCGTACGGGCGGTTTGTCAGGACTGTGTTCGGCGCACTGCTAAATCATGGTGCTACTTCGGCACCTGCCAGCGCCGCTGCCACCACTTTCAGTTTGCCTTTGATCATGGGCGTCAGAATCGCTGCTATCGACAGCCCGTTCGTTGCAGAGCTGTCTCCGGTCAAGTCTGCACGAACGACTTTCAGACGCCTGGTTTCGGAGAAGGGCGGTGATTATCTGATCAGCCACAGCAGCAACCGCAGCTTCATCGCCATGAACCGCCTGCTCAAGCAGGGCAAGAAAGTCTTCTGGCTGGAAAATAAAATAACCATCGCAGGCAAGGTGTTTCAACCGGGTACGATTTACGTGCCGGGAAATGAATTGCATGCCGACAAGATGGACTTGCTTGGGCAGGAACTCTCCATTGAAATTGTGCAGACGAGGCATGCCTTTGGGGGGGAAACGGCGCTGCGGATTAGGCCCCCAAAAATCGGGCTGCATCAGCCGTGGACCGCCGAACCTGACGAAGGCTGGACGCGTTTTTTGCTGGAGAAGTACGAGTTTCCGTTCGAGACCGTCTTCAACGTAAGAATTCGCAAAAGAAACCTGAAGGGCAATTTCGATGTCCTGATCCTGACGGACATGGAGCCGGCGAGGCTTATCAATGGGCTGCGGCGAAAGGCGCCGAATGCCCATTTACCGAAGGTCCCACGCTCATATCTGAACGGCATCTCGGAGGTCGGAATCGAAAACATCAGAGAATTTGTGATGAAAGGCGGCACGCTCATCACTCTGGGACGAGCCTGCAACTTTGCGGTAGAGCACCTCGGCCTGCCGGTGAAGACCACTTTGCGCACTGCGGGAAACTCCCATGCCGAAGGGAGAAACTGGCACACCATTCTGGTTGACCGTTCAGAGCCTGTCGCTTACGGCATGCCGTCGACCGCGACGGCTGCTCTGGAAAATAGTCCCGTTTTCCAGCCGGGATACTGGTCCCGGCGCACAGGCGTGGTTGCTTATTTTCAGGCAAATTCTCTTCTGAATAACGGCTTAAAGCAGGCGGGTGCACTGGCGGGCCGCTCCGCGATTCTGGACGTTCCGATGGGTGACGGCAGGGTCGTGCTCATCGGCATCCGTGCCCAGCACCGGGCTCAGACACTCGGCACGTTCAAGTTTCTGTTCAATGCTATATTACTGGGACGGACCGAAGCGGTGACTTTGTGAAAGCAAAAGACGCTGGAGCCTGCGAGTTAACCCCTGGGGTCTGACATTCCAGTTGATGTCTTACAGAGTATGAAACCCGCGGTTGTAATAAAACAACGGGGTGCTCTCCTCCGAGAAGTAGCAGTTTTCAACTTCCCCCAAAAAGATGGTGTGATCCCCGCCATCGAATTGATTCACCATTCTACATTCCAGATGGGCCAGATTGTCGGTGAAGACAGGCAAGCCGGGTTCTGTCGTTTTGTACGAAGCTCCGGCAAATCTATCTTCGCTCCCCAATTCAGGATTGGAAAACTGCCAGGCAAGATCCTGCTGCTCTTTTGCTAAAATATTGACCACAAACCGTTCGCTTTGCGAAAGGAATTCGTGGCTGCTGCCTTGCTTTTTGATGCAGACCAAAATTCGGGGAGGTTCGAGGGACACGGAGCAGAACGCGCTGACCGTCAATCCGTGAATGCCAGAGTCGTGCTTAAAAGTCACGATCGTCACACTGCTGCCAAATCGACCCATGACTTCTTTAAAGATTTCGGGGGAAACGCTCATTGCGGGCTCCTTTATGCAATCGATTACTGGAACAGCGGGCACACGTGGTAGGCTCTCAGGGCATACTCCTTAATCATTCGGTGCGTATTGAAATACGGCGCAATCAGTGCGATTGTGTTTTTCATCATTTTGATCCACTGCTCACGGTCATCGTAGAACATCGGGATGATGATGGTTTCGAGTTTGGTGTAGAGACTATCCGTATCCTGGCGCTCATCATAATCTGTCAGGTTGTTTTCAGTCGGATCCGGCCCGATGGCCCAGCCTGTGACGCCCTCGACACAGCCTTCGATCCACCAGCCGTCCAGAACGCTGAAGTTGAGCACCCCGTTGTGCGCTGCCTTCATGCCGCTGGTGCCTGAGGCCTCCCGCGGCCGCTGCGGATTGTTCAGCCAAACATCCACACCCGAGGTGACGATGCCGCCGAGGTGCATGCCGTAATTTTGCAAGTACGCCACGTCGATTTTGCCCTTCAGTTTTTCGATGGCGGCAAACACATTGCGGATAACCTCCTTGCCTTCCTCATCTTTCGGGTGCGCCTTGCCGGCAAAAATGATCTGTATTTTCCCGGCGCCGATTTCCATCAGCCTTTCGAGGTCTGAGAAAATAAGGTCGGCTCTCTTGTAACCGGCGGCCCTGCGAGCAAATCCGACAGTGAGCAGGTCGAGATTCATTCGGACGCCTGCATTCTCCTCCACGGCTTGCATGAGTTTGCCCTTCGCCATCATGTGCGCCTTCCAGACGGCGTCATTCGGAATGAAGACGGCACGCACAAAGTGGGTCGGGTCCACATCCCAGCAGGGGAGGTATTGGTCAAACAACTTTTTGAAACCGGTAGAGGTCCAGCTTGCCGAATGAATGCCGTTGGTGATAGCGGTTATCTGCGGCTTTTTGAGCATGGTGCGGGAAACCTCGGCGTGCTTTGTGGAAACGCCGTTGATGAACTGGCTGAGCTTCAACGAAATGGTAGTGAGATTAACCGGATTCTCGCCGTCCAGAATTTCCCGCAGGTACTCGCTGTAAACCGGATTCATTACTTGCTTCACCATTTCGAAATCGAATACGTCATGGCCAGCCGACACCGGCGTGTGCGTTGTAAAAATGCAAGCCTTCTTTACTTTGTCGTAAGAGTTGTAGCCGCTTTCACGAATTAATTCCAACGCGAGCAAACTGGCGTGCCCCTCGTTCAGGTGATAAGTCCGGATGTCGCGGTACCCAAGGTCGCGCAACATGCGGACGCCACCGATGCCGAGAACGATCTCCTGGCACAGGCGGATAAACTGATCGCCGCCGTAAAGCTGGCGGTTGATTTTTCGGTCCTTTTCATCATTAACCGGCACGTTGACATCAAGAAAATAGACTGGCACAACATAGCCGTATTTTCCCACGATATCGTACTCCCAGACTCGCACTTCCACCACACGGTTCTCTATCTTGAGAGCGATATAGTTCGGAAGTTGCTTGAGCTTAAGCTCCGGCCGCCATTTCACTTCCGTTTCTATCTGCTCGCCTTTTGCATCCAGCCCCTGGTGGAAGTAACCATACTGTTGCAACAAGGTCATGCCCACCATCGGAATACCCAGGTCCGCAGCCGAGCGCAGCGTATCGCCCGCCAGCACGCCAAGGCCGCCGCTGTAGGAAGGGATGTCTTCCTCCAACGCAATTTCCATGGTGAAGTAGGCGATTTCGCGCTTCGATTTATCTTCGCTTATCCGTTGAAATAAATCACTGGTTTCTTTCATTATTCGTTATCCCGTCTCTCTTGCATGAGGAACCTTGCATCAATATAAACGACGTTAATGTATCGGCAAGCGTCCGCTTTGCTGAAAGTGGCGTCACGGTTTGAACCTCGCGGCCGTCACTTTGGGTACGATAGATCTCGGCCTAAACTGGCAAGAATTTGCTGGCGAATGATAACTCGATACTTTCTAATCTATGACTCCAATCGCGGCTTTGCCGCGCATGTAAGTCCGTAAAGAATTGGCAATCTTAATGAAATTATTGTTAAATGTCAATGCAATTTTGGCGGATGAGCTTGTAGAATTCCTTTGCACATTTCATTTGAGGAAAGTATTTTAAATACTTGATTTCGTTTCAGGAAAAGGTGCATATTGCATTTTGGCGAACATTGAATTGCCTTTGCAACCCCGCGAAGTACACGAAAAGCGTGGGGTGGAATCGGTCAGGCGCCCGACTGATTTGATGAGTTGTCAAGTCGAGCCATTATGTGTGCTTGCAGTGCGTCAATCTACATGAAATTAGTGACGTTAAAGCCGGCCTGCTGATGAGTTTCAATATCGAACTTCTAAGAGACGGTGACATTCAAGATTGTTAATCGGGGCGTACTTAATATGGCATCGCAACATATACTTACGATCCGTGAGTCCTTTATGCTTCTGAGTTTGACTTTCACGATTTGTTTGACGGTAGTATCCTGCAAAGCGCCGCCCCCGGGGGTTTCGAACATGCTGCAGCCGATGATCCGGGTGGGCATCGTGGAGCAGCGGCAGCGAGTAGATTTCAAAATACCCGACGGAGCGAGTTTTCAGGACAAGAACGGCAGCCCGTTAGTCCGCAGCGCCAAAGGTGGTCACTGGCAAGTAGAGGTTTTGAATTCACAGCCGGCACGATTTGAATACCGCCTGTCCGTGGGCACCCCCCGGGATCGCTACTCCGCGGAAGAGATTGTGAGGTACATGGACAAGAGGGGCCTGGACGCCGAAATCCGGAAGCAGAAAATCGAGCCGGAGCCAAGACTGCGTTACGCGCACAAAGCAGTTTACCACGTGCTGCTGAAGGAGAAGTTTCAGACAGAAAAACAGGCGAAGTCCCACATGGCGGCTATCCATGACAAGACCAACTCGGATGTCGTGGCCATTCCCATAAGCGCCGCCAGGGGCGCCATGCGTTTCCGTAATCTTGACACCGGCGACCGTTTCGATGCGCGCGACGTTGTCAAGCTGGAAGCCACCGAGGTGGAGCTCGCCCAGGTCGAAGTTGGCAGCGGCTTTCATTGGGAGAGCAGCGAGCGCCGCAGGTACGGCGGCGCCATTGAATTCGTCGTGGATGCCAGCGGCGGCATTACGGTCGTGAATCGATTGCTTCTGGAGAGTTACCTTCGGGGCGTGGTTCCGTCGGAAATGCCGGCCAGTTTTCCGCACGAAGCCCTGAAGGCTCAGGCCGTCACGGCGCGCGTGGAGGCGATCTCCAAACTCGGCCGGCGCCATCCATTCGAGCCTTTCGACCTCTGTGACGATGTCCACTGTCAGGTATTCAGCGGCATCTCCAAACTCGCCGCTGAAACCGACCGTGCAATCCAAAGTACCAGGGGCACCTTCATGGTGTACCGTAATCAACTGTCCGAGGCCTTTTACGCCGGCGTATGCGGCGGCCACACCGAAAACAATGACAACGTCTGGAATATGAATGCGACGCCTTATCTGCGCGGCGTGCTGGACAAGCATGCAACACGATTCCGGAGTACGCTTGCCGATGAGACCAAACT
>SMXE01000246.1 GCA_004357015.1 Caldithrix sp. | reverse complement strand
GAGCGATCAGGTCAAATATTCGACGAAAGAAGGTACCAACCCGGCGCCGGAACTGGAGATCGTGGCCGGCGGATCGCTGCCGCCGGAAACGTTGCAGATACTGCAGCCAAACGGCGGCGAAGTCTGGACCGCCGGTTCGCAGCAAACCGTGACGTGGAGCTCCGGCGGAAATATTTCTTCCGTCAAAATTGAGTTTTCAGCCGACGGCGGCGCGAGCTGGTCCACTGTTATTAACTCGACGGGAAATGATGGCAGCTACACTATGCTGGCGTCCGGCGCCGGCACGAACAATGCGCTGGTGCGAATTTCGGATGCCGCTGATGGCCTCCCGGTGGCAACAAGCGACGCGCCTTTTTCAGTGCAAGTCCCCCTCGGCACCATGGATATTGTCATAAACACAGACGACGAGTACGAGCTGTTTGTGAACGGTGTATTGATTGGCTCGGACAACCAGTGGAACGTGGCGCAGAGTTACACGGTAGACCTTGTCTCCGGCAAGAACGTCATTGCGGTGCATGGCATCAATGGCGGCGGCAGCGCGGGCCTCATTATCGAGGTTCGCATCGACGGTGACCTCGTTCTGCAGACGGATTCGGGTTGGCTGATGAATCTCAGCGAAGCGTCTGGCTGGACCGCTGCCGGCTTTGATGATTCCGGCTGGGCCAATGCTACCGATGTTGGTCAATACGGCATTGCGCCGTGGAATTCAAACATTGCGAATTTCCCGAGCAGCAGCACTGCGCACTGGATATGGAGCGGCAATAGCACTGATCTAAATACATATTTCCGGGGCAGCTTTAGTGTTGGACCGCCCCAGATTACTTCTTTCTCCCCTACCAGTGCCTTGGTCGGTTCCGAAGTGATTATCACGGGATCGAATTTTGGGCCGGCTGGCGGCAGCTCAGGGCAGGGCACAGTTCGCATCATGCTGCTGGGCGACTCGATCACGAAGGGACTGAACGGCTCCACTGACAATGCCGGCTATCGCAATGATCTCGCGCAACTGCTGGATAGCGAAGGCATCTCCTACGACTTTATTGGAACGCTGTCCAACGGATCTGGATTCGATAACGACCATGAGGGACATAATGGATTCTGGGCCGATGAAATACTGGCCGAGATCGATTCCTATTTGAACGCGAATCCCGCTGACATGGTTCTTTTCCACATCGGCACCAACGATATCTCGTCTGACCAGTCCAATGCCAGCACCATCGACGAGATTGGTCAGAATCTGGATCAAATCAAACAATTCGATACCAATATCGTTACCATTCTGGCGAGCATTGTGCCGCGTAAGGACAGCAAGGATGGGACAACAAGCAATCTCAATGGCTTGATCTCAGATCTGGTCAATCAACGGCAGGCTGCCGGTGACAATGTTTTCTACGCGCCAATCAACGAGACATTCAAATCCAATTCAAATTGGGCGAACGATTACTATCCTTCAACTGATAATGTTCATCCAAACGATAATGGGTACGCCGTGATGGCCGGCGTCTGGTTCGACGCCATTCGCTCCGTGCTGGGTAGTGCAAGCAGCATCGCAGTTGCGTTCAACGGCACGCCCGCCACTGGCGTCGTAGTTGATTCTGACAGCCAGGTGCGTGCAACCGTGCCTGTAGGCGTCACCACCGGCAAAATTACGGTAACCAACCCGTACGGCGGTACCCAGAGCGCCGCCGATTTTACCGTGCTCAGTTCCACTGTGACTGCCCTTGAGCTATTCGACCGAAGCGATAAAACGCCGTGGCCTGCCGGTAGCGCCCAAACCGTCAGATGGAAATCTTTGGGTGAGGTGGCAGAGGTCGATCTCGACTACTCTGCGGATGGCGGTGAAACATGGCAAACGCTGGCCGAGGGCTATCCAAACTCGGGCAAATATGTGTTTAAAGTGCCTGTTAGCAGGAGCGAGCGTCTAAGCATTCGTGTCTCAGATAGCCAAAATAAGCGCGTGCAGTCCATCCTCGATGTGCGCACATCGCGTGTTGGTGAGACAGCCCCAGATGCCCTCCCGAACCTGGATGAGATGCGGCGAGCGATTTTTGGCAAAACCGGCACGAATATGAAGTTGATAAAACGCACGGATTTCGATGGCAGCGGCGGTGTTGATGTTGTGGATTTTGTGAACCGCCTGGATCTGAACGACGATGACTTGCGGAATCTCAGTGCAGCGGCACAGCTTCGCGACAAGAGCGTGCAAAACACGGACCTCAGACTGGTTTTGCCCGGGTTGAAGTTAAATGGCGGCAAGCGCGCGCAGATTCCAATTCAGCTCGAAGGCGAGGCGGAAATTCGCGGCTTTCAACTGCGTCTGACATTCGACGGTAGCCGGATTCGTTTCGATAGGTCGGAGTTACCAGACAGGAATGAATTTGGTATGACCATCGAAGCGGAGTTAGCCGAAAATTCGCTGACCCTCATCGGCTATTTGGAGAAAGAAAACAGCGCAGTTCTGATTCGTGACCAACTTCTGAGTCTGCCTGCGGAGCTGCTGGGTGACTTTGATGACGCCACCGTGCAACTGACGGACGTGCTTCTGGTCTCGAAGAGCCGTACGCCGCTTACAGACATTGAGATCGAGAATACCACTGCAACGCCTGGCATTCCGACGGAATTCGCGCTGTTTCAGAATTATCCGAATCCGTTCAACCCGTCCACGCAGATCAACTTCAATTTGCCAAAGAAGTCCATGGTGACCATCCGGATTTACAACCTGCGAGGAGAGTTGGTGCACACCCTCGTGGAAAAAGAAGTTGAGCCTGGCAAACACAAAATCGTTTGGAATGGCAAGAACCAGAATGGGATTCCGGTGGCTTCAGGTGTGTACTTCTATCGCATAAAAGCCGGGCAATGGCATGACTCCAGAACCATGACAATGCTGAAGTAAGTGGGGTTTTTCTCCCTGCCATAATTTAGAAAATTCACCGTTCTGTCAACAAGGACTTGTGGGGCAAATATATCATGGGCTCTGCAAGTCCCTGTCTTTTTCTGCAAATTTTCACTTGATTTTTGCTGCAATAATCTTATACTTAGTTCGATTCAAACTTGCCTGAATTGCTGTCTGCCCTAAACCCAGCGGGAACAATAAGCATCGATTGGCTCACCGGCCAACTGTCAGGGGGGACTACTTTTACTTTGCACTCTGCTTTAATTCCTAATCGATGGGGAAGCGCATGCGTAACGGAATGATGCTGTTAATGGTGGTTTTGCTGTTGGTTTCTGTTTCTCCGGTGTTTTCGGCAAGCCTGGAAGGTGGTGAAGGGCACGGCGGGCTTGGCGCCAGCTTGCCGTTGTGGAGTGTTATTCCCTTTGTAGGCATTTTACTGTCCATTGCGGTGTTCCCTTTGGTGGCGGAAAACTTCTGGCACCATCATTTTGGCAAGGTATCTGCTTTTTGGTCGCTGCTGCTTGCCGTACCTTTTGTTTTCGCTTATGGCGGCGAAGCGATTCACGAGATCCTGCATACCTATTTGTTAGAATTTTTCCCCTTCATTATATTATTATGGGCGCTTTATACCGTTGCGGGTGGCATTTTGATGCGTGGGGCGCCGGCAGGAACGCCCGTAAACAATTGCATCATCCTGGCTTTGGGAACGGCCCTGGCCTCATGGATCGGCACGACCGGCGCTGCCATGCTGTTCATTCGTCCCTACATCCGAATGAATGCCTTCCGCAAGTCAAAGGTGCATCTGATGATTTTCTTCATCTTCCTGATTGCAAACATTGGCGGCGCTCTGACGCCTCTGGGTGATCCGCCCTTGTTTCTCGGTTTCCTGCAGGGCGTCGAGTTTTTCTGGACCTTGAAGCTTTTCCCGGCGATGATATTCACTGTAGCGATTTTGTTTGTGATCTTCTTCGTCTGGGATACCTACATGTTCAGAAAAGAAGGCTGGCACAACAGAATGCATGAGCTCAGTCACCACGCCGAACTGCATGATGTGACTGACCTCGAAAAAGAGGAGCTCGTAATCGAAGAGGAGATGGCGGTTGATGATCCGAAAACGCACAAGACCGTGACCAAAACCTACACCTTGACGTTTAAGGGCTTGTTCAATTTTATATTTTTGGCAGGAATTGTTGCCGGTGTTTTATTTAGCGGCAAGTTTCATCTCGGCGAGGTTACGGTTTTTGGCATCCATATGGAATGGCAGAACATCGGTCGTGACTTCTGGCTAATAGGAATGGGTTTATTGTCGCTCAAGCTGACGCCCAAGGCATTCCGTGACGAGAATGAGTTTAGCTGGTTCCCGATTCTGGAAGTAGGCAAGTTATTTGCCGGCATTTTTATCACCATTATCCCTGCGCTCGCCATGCTGCGGGCTGGTCAGGAAGGTCACTTGAAGTTCATCATCAATGCTGTTGAGGAGCCAGTTCACTATTTCTGGATTACAGGAGTGCTATCCAGCTTCCTCGACAATGCACCTACTTATCTGGTCTTCTTCAATACCGCCCTCGGCAAGTTTTCTGAAACTGTCACATGGCTGATGCAAGATGGGGGAGTCTATCTTTTGGCGATCAGCTGCGGAGCTGTATTTTTCGGTGCGAATACGTATATTGGGAATGCACCTAACTTCATGGTCAAGTCTATTGCAGAGCAGTCCGGCGTGAAGATGCCGAGCTTTTTCGGCTACATGGGCTACTCGATAATAATTCTGATTCCGGTGTTTGTGTTGGTGTCAATTATCTTTTTCTAAGCCTGACTATTGTCTGTCGAATATTGGGTATCCTGATACTATAGAAATGATTGCTGCTCTTTTCTTTGCCTTTGCCGCTGTTGCCGTAGCAGGCGCGATTCTGATGGTAGTGCATCGTAATCCGGTGTATTCAGCGTTGTTTCTGATCCTGACTCTGTTCGCCATAGCCGGACTTTTTGTGCTGCTGAATGCACCTTTCATCGCGGCGGTGCACGTTATCGTTTATGCCGGGGCCATTATGGTTCTTTTCCTGTTCGTGGTCTTGTTAATGGATTTGGAGGAGGAGCGCGTTCGGCGACACCGCCTCAAACTTGCTCAGATTTTAGGCATCGTGGCCGCCGCTGTTTTGTTGGTGGAGGTGGGCGTGTTTCTTAAGGCGGGGTTCGCCGGGGCCGCCACGCAGGGGCCGGACGGCAGTCAAATAATAGGCGATACGGAGTCCATCGGGAGGTTGCTTTTTACGGAATACCTGTTTCCGTTCGAGATAGCATCGGTTTTGCTACTGTCCGGGATCATTGGCTCTGTGCTGCTCGCCAAGCTCAAATTGCGCTCATGATCATTCCCATTTCATATTACCTCATCCTTAGTGGTATCCTTTTTACGATCGGCGTCGTCGGTGTTCTCACCCGAAGAAACGCCATTGTCATTTTCATGTCTATTGAGTTGATGTTGAACGCAGTTAACCTGACGCTCATCGCTTTCTCCAAACAGTTCAATTCGCTTGACGGGCACGTTTTTGTGTTTTTTGTGATGGTAGTCGCGGCAGCAGAGGTCGCGGTTGGGCTCGCGTTGATCGTCGCGATATTCAGAACCAAAGAATCGATCTTTGTAGATGATTTCAACTTACTGAAGTGGTAGCCCGAGCTTTTAGAAGACGATAAGGTCTTTCAAAAATTGATGTTTGAAAATATCTGGCTCGTCCCCCTTTTCCCATTTCTCGGATTTTTGCTCAACGGATTGTTTGGGTCTAAATTTTCGGAGAAGCAAGCTGGAATCGTTGGCTCGGGCGCAGTCATACTTTCCTTTCTTGCCGCCGGCGCCATTTCCTATCAATTGCTCTCGCTGCCGGAAGCCAGTCGTGCTGTGACTCAGACCGTTTACACCTGGATTGAAACCGGCGCCTTCCGTGTCGATCTGAGTTTCACGGTTGATGCGCTTTCTGCAATCATGCTGTTGGTGGTCAGCGGTGTTGGCACGCTCATCCATATCTACTCCATTGGCTACATGCACGGCGATCGCGGTTTTGCGCGCTACTTCGCTTTCCTGAATTTGTTCACCTTTTCGATGCTGATTCTGGTGCTGGCCGATAATTTTCTGCTGATGTTCCTCGGCTGGGAGGGCGTTGGGCTGTGCTCTTATTTGCTGATTGGCTTCTGGTACGAGGATAAAGACAACGCGTTTGCCGGTCGCAAAGCCTTTGTCGTAAACCGGGTTGGTGACTTCGGTTTTTTGCTGGGCATTTGTTTGATTTTTGCGACGTTTGGTACGTTAGATTTCGACTCCGTGTTTGCAAGCGCAAGCGATGTTCTGCCACCCGAAACCGCCACTATCATCTGTTTGCTGTTGTTTGTTGGCGCAATTGGGAAGTCGGCGCAGATACCGCTTTACGTTTGGCTGCCTGATGCCATGGCTGGTCCCACGCCGGTCTCGGCGCTCATCCATGCTGCAACGATGGTCACTGCCGGCGTCTATATGGTAGCACGGTGTCACGTGTTATTCCTGCTGTCGCCCATGGCCATGAATGTTGTGGCCGTGATTGGACTGTTTACGGCGTTCCTGGCTGCAACCATCGCGCTCGTCAGTACAGATATCAAGAAAGTGTTGGCCTATTCAACCATCAGCCAGTTGGGATACATGTTTCTGGCGTGTGGTGTGGGCGCTTTCGGCGCAGGGATATTCCATCTTTACACGCATGCTTTTTTCAAGTCACTCCTGTTTATGAGCGCCGGCAGCGTGATGCATGCTCTGCAGAACGAAACGGACATGACGAAAATGGGCGGCCTGAAAAGCAAGCTTCCTGTGACCTATCGCGTCTTCCTGGTTGGGGCGCTCGCGTTGAGCGGCGTGCCGTTATTTTCCGGTTTCTTTTCAAAGGACGCCATTCTCTGGAAAAGCGTTGTGAGTCCGCTTGGGGGATTCGGCTACTGGGTCATCGCCACCGGCATTGCCGGTTTGACTGCCTTCTACACATTTCGCTTAATATTCTTGATATTCTTTGGGCGCTCGCGGGTGCAGAAAGAGGTTGAGAAACATATTCACGAGTCGCCGGTGATCATGACGGCGCCGCTGGGCATTCTGGCACTATTCTCCCTGGCCGGAGGGTACGTTGGCATGCCACATTTTTGGGACAAGTTCGATCATTTCTTACAACCGGTTTTTTCGAAGTACATTGAAAATAACCTATTTGAGCGCAGCGAGCAACTTTTCGGGTTGGAGTTTGGCTTCATGGCCACATCCACGCTTGTGGTTTTGCTTGGCATCGGCTGTGCGTACATGCTGTATGTCGTGCGGCCTGAACTCCCGGCGGAGCTGTCGCAACAGTTCGCAGGGTTGCATCGTTTTCTTTTTCGGAAATGGTATGTGGATGAATTATACGACGCCACAGTGGTGCGACCTCTTGCGGTAGTTTCCGACAAAGTGTTGTGGCGATGGGTCGATGTCAAAATCATTGATGGATTTGTGAACAAAGTTGCTGAATGGGCCGGCCGTCTCGGCGCCACCCTGCGGCTGATGGAAACCGGCCTGGTACAGAATTACGCCCTGATGGTCGTCGTGGGAGCAGTTGCTCTGGTCGGCTATTTTCTGCTCAGGTAAAAAGGTATGCATATTCCTCTTTTAACAATCATAACCGCGCTGCCGACTGTCACAGCAATTTTGCTGGTGTTTTTGAAACGCGAGAACGAACGCGCCATCAAATACGTCACGCTGCTGATGAGCACTGTGGTTTTTCTCGCCTCTCTGCCCTTGTTTTTTACGTTCCAATCGACCGCTGATATGCAGTTCACGGAAGTGCATGCGTGGATTCCCGCTCTCGGCACGCGCTACCACGTGGGTATCGACGGCATCAGCCTGTTCATGGTGCTCCTGACAACGTTCCTCACGCCCATCGTTGTTTTGGCATCCTGGACCAATATTTCCAGAAATTTGAAGGGCTACATGATCTCGTTGCTGGTTCTTGAAACCGGCATTCTGGGCGTCTTCGTCTCGCTGGATTTGTTTCTCTTCTACGTATTCTGGGAGGTCATGCTTATCCCGATGTATTTCATCATCGGCATTTGGGGCGGCCGGAACCGGATTTACGCTGCCGTCAAGTTTTTCATCTACACATTCGTCGGCAGTCTCCTCATGCTGGTCGCTATCCTGGTGCTGTATTTCTACCATGGCGGCCTGACGGGTGAGTACACCTTCGACGTGTTGAAGCTGCAAGAAACTCATTTTCCATTGGGTTACCAGACCTGGCTCTTTCTGGCCTTTGGGTTGAGCTTTGCCATCAAGGTGCCGATGTTTCCTTTCCACACCTGGCTGCCGGACGCGCACGTTGAGGCGCCCACGGGTGGCAGCGTAATCCTGGCCGGTGTGCTCCTCAAGATGGGCGCCTACGGTTTCCTCCGATTTTGCCTGCCGTTTTTCCCGCACGCGGTGGAGCAGTTTACGCCGTTGATTCTGACGCTTGCCGTTGTCGGTATCATCTATGGCGCGCTTGTGGCCATGGTACAGCCCGATCTTAAAAAGCTGGTGGCCTATTCGAGCGTCAGTCATCTCGGCTTTGTTATCCTCGGCATTTTTACGCTCAACAATCAGGGCATTCAGGGCGGGTTGATTCAAATGGTGAATCACGGACTTTCCACCGGGGCGCTGTTTTTGCTGGTAGGTATGATTTACGAGCGCAGGCACACCAGGCGCATTGCGGACTTTGGCGGTCTGGCGAAACAGGTGCCCGTGTTCGCTACTTTCTTCATGATTGTGATGCTGTCCTCAATCGGCCTGCCCGGGCTGAACGGTTTCGTGGGCGAGTATCTGATCATTTTGGGCGCCTTCCTCGAACAGCGCGTGTTTGCTATTTTCGCAGCGACCGGGGTGGTCTGGACCGCGGTTTACATGTTGCTGATGTATCAGCGTGTCATGTTTGGCAAGCTGGACAAGGAAGAAAACAAGAAGTTGCTTGACCTCTCGCCGCGTGAAATTGGCCTCCTCGTCCCCATCATTTTTTTCATCATCTTCATCGGTGTTTACCCTAATGCTTTTCTGAAGAAAATGGAGCCGTCGGTGAATCACCTTATTGAAGTCGTAAAATCCAAAACATTGGCCTCTGATATCCGGGAACCATCGCTCATTATCGGCTTGCGAGAAGAATAGCTGCGATGACACCGGATTTGAATTTGATCACCATATCGCCTGCCATTGCGCTTACTCTGACGGGATTCCTCATTATCCTCGCGACCCTCATAGTGCCAAAAATGTCGCGAGCGTTTGCGTTGCCCCTTGCGATTACGGGACTGACTGTGGCGGCGTGGTTGACTTTGAGACTCTGGAACGTGAACAGCATCGCATTTGGCGGCCTGGTCGTGGCGGATAATTTCGCGCTGACTTTTAGCTTCATTTTCTTGATCGGTGCTGGGTTGAGCTTACTGGCGTCGCTTAATGAGCACGAAGCGGGTTATCTTTTGTACCCCGAGTTCTTCGCAGTGACCATGTTTGCCACGCTTGGCATGTTATTGATGGCGGCGTCCACCCATTTGCTGATTATTTTCCTGGGATTGGAGACGCTTTCGATCTCGCTTTATGTTCTGGTAGCGATCAAGCGCCGGGAACCAGCTTCCCTCGAGGCCGCGTTCAAATATTTCTTGCTTGGCGCGTTCGCCAGCGCCTTCCTGCTGTACGGCATCGCGTTGCTGTACGGCGTCTCGGGGAGTTTCGACTTGAAGGAGATCGCGACGGTCGTACATGACCCTTTGAAGCAGGGCAACCCGCTTGTTATTCTGGGCGGAATATTCTTGATGATCGGGCTCGGCTTTAAAGTCGCCATGTTTCCGTTTCACATGTGGGCGCCGGATGTTTATCAGGGTGCGCCCACGCCGGTGGCAGCCTTCATGTCAACCTGCTCGAAAGCGGCCGGCTTTGCCGCGATGCTGCGCGTGCTCTTTTCTGTATCAAACGGCGCCGCATCGGGCTGGGTTACGGTTCTCTGGGTCGTCGCCGTGCTTTCGATGTTCATCGGTAATTTGAGCGCCATTGCCCAGAAGAATGTCAAGAGGATGCTGGCGTTTTCGTCGATTGCGCACGCGGGCTACATTCTGATCGGTGTGGTGGCCTGGAGCGCTATGGGCAGCGCTAGCGTGATTTTCTACCTGCTTTCTTATACATTTATGAATGTTGGCGCCTTTAGCGTGATTTCATACCTGAGCACAGACGAGAAGGAATTTGTCGATCTCAAAGATTTTCGCGGACTGGCTTATCGGAAGCCGATGATTGCTTTTGTGATGGCGGTTTTCATGTTTTCGCTCGCGGGTTTGCCGCCAACCGCTGGATTTGTGGGTAAGTTCTACTTGTTTGCCGCCGCTGTCAAGGCCGGGCATATTCCTCTGGTTGTTATCGGCGTGATCAATTCGATGATTGCGCTTTACTATTATCTTGGGGTTGTCGTGGCCATGTTTATGCGAGAGCCGGAGACCGCAGAAACCGGGCCCCGCAACCTCCCGGTCGCTCTGGCTAGCTTGTTGATCGCAGTAGCGGCGACTTTCGCCCTTGGACTTTTTCCGTCGTACTGGATAGCTTCTTTCGAATTGCTGTTCACGTCGATCCTCTAACCTAAAACCTGGATAGAACGATGGCCGAGAGCTACCTGACCCTCCTCGAGGATGTAAAAAATGACCGCCGTTCCGGGGCGTGGGTTATCGCCCGCAAGACGGTCCGTTGCCTGGACGCGCTTGCTAAAGAAAAAGCCAGCGGTGATCTGAAAGAGCTGGCGGGGGAAGTTGAGCGTGCTGCCGCGGAAATCTTGAAGTCACAACCGGGAATGGCGCAACTCGTTCATTTTTTTAATGCCATTTTCACGATGATTGAAGAGGGTGCCGGCACTGACACACTTTCTGTTTCAAGGAAAATATCTGGCGAGGCAAAACGCTTCGAGGAGCTTTCCAAGAACGCCGTAGCCAAGGTTGCAGAGTACGGTTCTGAATTGGTCGAGGAGGACAGTCTCGTTCTGATTCACAGTAACAGCAGCACTATTCTGGAGATTCTGAAAAAGACTCTGGAGAAAGGCAGGATATTTCAGGTAATGCTGTCAGAATCGCGACCTATTGGCGAGGGCCGGGCGTGCGCGGAGGAGTTGGCCAAACTGGGCATTCAGTCCACTTACTATGTGGATGCCGCCATCTCAAAAGGCGTCGAATGCGCTGACGTTGTTTTGCTTGGCGCGGACAGCCTGTCCGAGACGACGCTGATAAACAAAGTGGGCAGCCGGGCGATTTGTTTGCTGGCGCGCGAAGCGGTTGTGCCGTGCTACGCCGCGTGCGAGTCAAGCAAGTTCATTCCTGCAAAGCTGAGTCCTAAAAAAGAGCCGCCGCGCGACCCGAGCGAAGTCTGGGATTCTCCGCCTGACGAGACAACTATAGAAAATTACTATTTCGATGAAGTTGCGCTGGATCTCTTTGACGGCATCATCACCGAAGAAGGTGTTTTGACGCCAGAGGAGATCGGCGGCAGAATACGGTCTCAAAATCTCAGCCGCAAACTGATAAAAATGTTAAAGTGATCGTGATTTGGGATCCCTCACAAAAACATTCAGAGACAAGCTTGAAACTTCCGGTTTAGCCGGGTTAGGAGTCGTTGATGCGGGTTCGCTGTAAGACCGAGGCGTTGGTGGCGTCTAAGAGTGACGTTTTGATTGTCGGTGTATTCCAAAAGAAGGCCGGCCGCGGCCTGAAGCTTCCCGATGATTCGCTCAGGGAGTTCGTTGCGGACATCCTCAATACCGGGGATTTTGATGGCGCCTGCGGACAAACGGCCCTTGTTTACATGCATAAAAAGATCGCTGCCACACGTTTGCTTCTGGTAGGACTGGGGGAACAGAAAAAATTCGATTTGTTCGTCTTGCGGCGTGCGGTGGGAGAAGCTGTTGTTCGGGTGAAGGGATTGAAGGTCAAACGCGCAGCGTTCGCACTGGCAAGCTGCAATGTCAGTGGACTTGCACTTGCAGCAGTGGCCCAGGCCGTTGTTGAAACATTCATCCTCGGTTCATATCAGTACCGGGAGTTTAAGCAAGCCGACAAAGGCGTCAAGCCACTGGCTGAAGTGGTGCTGGTCACG
>SMXE01000245.1 GCA_004357015.1 Caldithrix sp. | reverse complement strand
TACTCGCTTACAGCGGTGGTCTGGACACATCGGTTATTTTGAAGTGGCTGCAAAACCAGGGATTCGAAGTCATTTGCTTTGTCGGCAACGTCGGCCAAAGGGAGGACTTTGACGCTGTCGAGAAAAAAGCGGTTGCCACCGGCGCCTCGGCCGTTCACACCGAAGACCTGCGTGAAGAGTTTGTAACCGACTACATCTTCCCCGCCCTGCGCGGCAACGCGCTTTACGAGGGCCGTTACCTGCTTGGCACGGCGCTGGCGCGGCCGCTGCTGGCCAAGAAGCAAATCGAAATCGCGCAAAAGGAAGGCGCCGGGTACGTCTCGCACGGCGCCACTGGCAAGGGCAACGATCAGGTGCGGTTTGAGCTGGCTTATTATGGGTTGGCGCCCGACATCAAGATTGTTTCGCCCTGGAAGGACCCGGAGTTTCTGGCGCAATTCAAAGGCCGCACCGACTTGCTGAACTACGCTGAAGAGTGGAAAATTCCGGTCAAGGCTTCGAAGGCAAAACCTTACAGCGAGGACGAGAACCTCATGCACATCAGTCATGAGGCCGGCGTGCTGGAAGACACAATGTACCGGCCGCCGGAAAGCGTGTTTTCCTGGACGCGTTCACTGCAGGAAACGCCGGACGAAGAGATCGTCATCGAAATTCATTTCAAGAATGGCGACCCGGTGAAAGTGGTCAATCAAAACGATGGCGCCACACACGAGACCGCGCTCGACCTGTTCATCTATTTGAATGAACTCGGCAGCAAACACGGCATCGGGCGGCTGGACATGGTGGAGAACCGATTCATCGGCATCAAATCGCGCGGGGTTTACGAGTCACCAGCAGGCACGATTCTGTGGCTGGCCCACCGCGACCTGGAGGGCATCGCCATGGACAAAGAGGTGATGCACCTGCGTGACACGCTGATTCCGAAATTCGCCGAACTGATCTACAACGGCTTCTGGTTCTCGCCGGAAATGGATTTTCTCATGCATGCTTTTCAAAAAACGCAGGAAGCCATCGACGGCAAAGTTGTGCTGTCACTCTACAAGGGCAACGTCAACGTCATCGGGCGCGAGTCTCCGACCTCGCTTTACGACCAGGACCTGTCCAGCATGGACGTGGAAGGCGGCTTCAATGCCACCGACTCGCAGGGATTCATCAACATCAACGCCATCAGGTTGAAAGCGCACCACCTGGTTTTGCGGAAGCGCAAACCGTACGACTGGCGGGAGAAGCAGTAGTTTTGTGCAGTAAAATTAGCTGCGGATTTTTCTTTGAGATATCATGGTAAAATAAAATGACGCTCTGGGACAAAGGCACACCGCTCAATAAAGTTGTGGCGGCATTTACCGTCGGCAACGACTACTTGCTCGACCAGAGGTTGGTGAAGTACGACTGTACCGCATCCATCGCGCACGCTGAGATGCTGGGCCAGATTGGTGTCCTGCAAGAAAAGGAGGTCAGCGCGCTGACAGCCCTGCTGCAAGAGATCATTCGGCTCAACGAAAAGGGCGAATTTGAAATCCTGCCGGAGCACGAGGACTGCCACACCGCCATCGAGCTGCACGTGACACAAGAGTTGGGCGAACTTGGCAAGAAAATCCACACAGCGCGCTCACGCAACGACCAGGTGCTCACGGCCTTGCGTTTGTACTACAAACACGAGCTGAAGAATTGCACGAAATTGGTGGAAAAGCTTTGTACGAGCCTGTCGGGTTTCACGACGAAATTCGGGGAAATAAAATTGCCTGGGTATACGCACACGCGCAAAGCCATGCCCTCATCCATTGCGCTCTGGGCCGGAGCGTTCATCGATTCCATGCAGGACAATTTGAAGTTGCTCGAAACGGCGCGCGCTTTGATGGACCAATCCCCGCTGGGAACGGGCGCCGGCTACGGTGTGCCGTTGGCAGTCGACCGGCAGTACACGGCAGACAAACTCGGTTTTGCCAGCGTGCAGAGCAATCCGATTTACGTGCAGCTCAGTCGCGGAAAATTTGAGTCCACCCTGCTGCACGGCCTGAGCCAAATCATGTTTGATCTTAATAGAGTCGCCTCCGACATTATCCTGTTCAGCCTGCCGGAACTCGGCTACTTCGAGTTGCCGGACGCGCTTTGCACCGGCAGTTCGATTATGCCACAGAAAACAAATCCGGACGTGCTCGAGTTGGTACGGGCGAAATACCACGAAATAATTGCAGTAGAATTGCAACTTAAAACAACCCTCGCCAACCTCATCACAGGCTACCACCGCGATGCGCAGCTCACCAAAGAACCGACGATGCGCGGTCTGGACGTTACCCAAAGCTGTCTGAATATCATGGCGCTGGTTTTCGACAACCTCCGTGTGAACCCGGAAAAATGCGAACGCGCGCTTACCGATGAAGTGTATGCCACTGAAAGGGTTTATGAACTGGTTAAGAACGGCATGCCTTTCAGAGAGGCGTACCAGAAAATAGCAACAAAATACCGCTGACCCGTTCACCGCACCATACCTTCCTAATTCACTCTTCGGTCTTGCAGTATCAACCTTTCTCACTCTGATCATCATACCGATGGTCTACGACGTCGTGGACCATGGCAGTGAATAGGCGCGCGAAAAGCTGGCCACCAGATTCAACGGCGATGAGACTGAACCTTTGTCGGATGCAGAAGGAGTCTTGGTGAAGGAAGTCTGACTCTATTTTCGGGCAGGAAATTCGGGTAGTTGCGGAAACTCTCTCCAATCCTCTGACGTATCAAAAGCGATGATTAACCTTGGGAGGGTACGATGGAACTTGCTGCCGTTCTGATTCTCTTTGCATTATTTCTGATCTTTTTCAAATTACTTGGCTTTCTTTTCAAAGCGAGTCTGTTTATTTTGACCATTCCATTTCAAATTTTCGGCGCTGTTCTGGGGGTCATGCTCCTTGCCCTACTGCTGCCGTTTGCTGCGGTAACCGCGCTGCTGGCAATATTGTTTGCGCCACTCTTCATTCTGGGACCGTTCCTGCCTGCTCTGCTGGTCATCTTCGGGCTCTATCTGATCGCCAAGAGTTAAACGCGGGCTATAATCACTCAAAAGAATGGAATGCAATCCCGTGCCGCACGCCGATATCCAACGCCGCCTGGATTGCAAGGCGATCCACCAGAGAACGCCACACACGACGTTCCTTTGCAAGCCTCGAGTCAAAGCGGGTCATCAGGTCGTCATCTTCACGTAACGCGTCGTATAATTCCATTTTCTGTCATCGTCGTTTGATGGTGCCTGGGAGCGGTTCTTACACAAAAAAAACCGAGTCATTATGCATAAATCGGCGTCAGGGGAGTTGCCAATCCAGCATAATAAACTCGGTTATCTTTGTTATATACAACAAACTTCGTGCCATGGCAAACACAAAAAACTAAACAACTAATACAACTTGTTGTTTTCTTAGTCATTACATTCACAATAACATC
Organism: Caldithrix sp.; assembly: GCA_004357015.1. Lineage (GTDB taxonomy): Bacteria > Zhuqueibacterota > Zhuqueibacteria > Oceanimicrobiales > Oceanimicrobiaceae > CR04bin15. The sequence goes on along the minus strand of SMXE01000245.1, from coordinate 2,017 downwards.
GATCATACAAGCACAAAGGGTCAAAAATGTTTAGCCATTTTTTTCACTATGAAATTAACAGGCGTTGCACAATGAAACCCCTCTGGGTTTCAGGACAACACACATCACGATATGATAGATGTCGCACAAGCGCAACCGCTTCAGGAGTGACTTGCCTTTTCTAATTGTTATCTGGAGTCGTGGGCGGTAAGCTCATCAAAGCGCTTTCCTGTGATGCGCGCGACATACAACCATAGAATCAAAATCGCCGCTGTCAAGAGAGACAGCCAACGGATTGCACTGAAATCACCCGCAAAATAGGTTGAAATCAAAAGACTCAGCCCAACGGCAGCCGCCTTGGCAAATCGTTGCACGAACATGTCGATGAATGCTTTGGCCCTGTACTTCTCATCTTTGGTCCTAGGCACGTACAACGACTCCTTGGCAGATTGGTTTATCGAGTAGCTAAAGGCGTTGTCAGCGGTGTTTAAAGCACTACCCATAAGAAGCACAGGGACCAACAAGAATCCGAAAGATCCCAACATGGCTGTCACGGGCAAGACCAGAAGCGCCATGCCAACACCGAATCTTGTCATGACAAAACTTGTCAGAAATAGCTGAACGAACATAGCGACAGAGTTGGTGATCGCAAATACCGTTGCAAAATGCTCGCGCGTGCTACCTTGCACGAAGTGTTCCACCGACGCTGAGAATTGAAAGTCCATAATCGTCGAAACCATTTCATAGAGCCCAACAATGCCAACGATGCCCAGCAAATACTTCGATGAAAATACCAGTTTTGCGCCTTCGATAGCCGGATTGCCTTTTCCCTTTATAATCGACTGATCCGGGTCATTGGAAATTTTTTCTTCAGAAATCTTCTTAAACTGGCTCACCCTTCTGCCAGCCGCGACTGCAATACCAGAGATCACCAAACCTATAACTGCCAAGACAAACATCCAACCAGTATTTGAAACTTGTGTAAGCAATGCCCTAACACTGGTGGTACCGAAAACGCCGCCCGCGACGCCACCAAATCCAATTAGACCATATAATCTCTTTGCTGCGTCCGAAGTGACGCTGTCGTTAAGAAAAACGAAGAAGGTCGCTACCATGAGCGTACTGAAAAGGTCACCGAAAAGATAAAAAGTCCAAACAGTTATGCCCTGCGGACTTGACAACAAAGTCGCATATAAGAGGTAGCAGGCGATAAAAAAAATCGAAAAAATGACAGTCAGTTTTTCTCGTTGAAACCGACGTGACAGAATAGTGAATACGATAACAGCCACTGCGGCAACCACCATGTTCAAGACTTTGGCTATAAGTTCCGCTTGCGAACCCAACAGATGCCAACTGAACAGGTCAAGACCGCCCAGTTCTTTGTAGTAATCTATAAAAAGTGCTTTCTTGATCGGTTTCAGGATCCAGAAACTCGTAATCACGAAGAAGAAGTACAGCGACATCAAAATCGAAAAGGGTAATTCTTCCTTCTTAATGGCGAAAATACTCTTGAGCGCATTTGAACTCATTAATTATCCTCCTTTCGGGCTACAAATATGTGTTTATCGTTGCACAAAAAGCGGCTCTCTTCAGTGATGTGAAGAATACGGGGTCAACATTCACGACTGACAAAGCGAAAATGGATCCTACTGAGACAAATCCATTAATTTAGGACCACCAGTCTCAATAATTGTAAGCCCTACTCTTCCCGCCTAATTCCCACCACTCGTGGCTCGCCATCAAAACCGGGGTAGTAGAAAAACACCTCCACCCTATTGCTCAGCTTTTTACCAGCTCGTTGAGTTTGAATTTCAACTACAAAGATCTTCTCCTCCTCACTTTCGAAGCGTCCGGAAGCCAGAACATCGTCCAGGAAACCGACGCCATCTTTGGAAATCAGGATCTCCGGCCTGTCCGTAAACATTTGACGGTGCAGGCCTTTATCACGGTGCGAAAGGGTGTAAATATATTTGGTTTCTTCCCCTCTTTCGAGCTTGCCGTCTACCGCGAGATCGTGGAAAGCCAAAACCACCTCGGC
>SMXE01000244.1 GCA_004357015.1 Caldithrix sp. | reverse complement strand
TCTTAACTGACGGGGACAAATAGAAGAATGAAGACGACAGAGGCTCTGCCGCCTTTGTCGTCTTCAAACAAACGGTTAGAGACCACTATGGACAAGGGAACAATAATCGGAATGACATCGGGCTTGGGTCTGGTGGCGCTTACCATGGTCATGGGTGGCGGTATCGCGCCATTTATCGATATCCCCTCCCTGATCATGGTGCTTGGTGGCACCATCGCTGCTACTCTGGTAAATTTTCAATTCCAAGACGTGATGGGACTGATGAAGGTCACGCGAAAGCTCTTGAAAGACGCGCCGATGACGCCGCAGAAATATATCGAACAGATTGTGGCGATCTCAAAAAAGGCCAGAACCAACGGCCTGCTAGCTATCGAAGAAGACCTGGAGAGCGTCGATGAGGATTTCATGAAGGTGACTCTGCAACACGTCGTGAACGGCACCGAAGCGGAAGACCTGAATAATATTATGCGAGCCGAGCTTGCCATTATGGCTGAACGCCACAAGATGGGACAGAAGATTTATATGGCGATGGCCACGTACTCACCCGCGTTCGGCATGGTTGGCACACTCATCGGTCTGATTCTCATGTTGCAGAATCTGTCAGATCCGTCATCCGTGGGGCCAGGCATGTCGATGGCAATGGTCACGACTTTTTATGGCTCCCTGTTTGCCAACCTGTTCTTCATGCCAATGGCGGGCAAGCTCAAGATGCGGTCGGCGCAGGAAATTCAGTTCAAGGAAATGCTCTTGATGGGTATCCTGTCCGTGCAGGCTGAAGAATCGCCCCGGGTCATTCAGAACAAACTTCAGTCCTTCCTGCCGCCGTTAGAGAGAGGTGTGGAAAGCCAGAGCGCGGAGGAATAATAATGGCTGATGAATTTCGAAAACCCCCGGAAGATGAAGACGACATGCCAACAGTGCCTGCGTGGATGGCGACGTTCTCGGACATGATGACGCTGCTGATGTGTTTCTTTATTCTCATCATGTCCTTCTCGACCATGGAGATTGACAAGTTTAAGTTGGCGATGGGTTCGTTGAAAGGTGCTTTTGGCGTGCAGGGCGTGCTGAAAGACCTGCGGCCCGATCAAAGTTGGTTTTCGCCGTCCCCGGCCGATGTTTATTCCGCCAGGGAACGCAGTATTCTGAATCATGTGCAGCGGTTACGCAACATTATTGAAGAGAATGAACTGAGCGAAAAGGTCGAAGTGGATATGGCCAACGGCGAGGTGTTTGTGCAAATCAAAGACAACATGCTATTCTATCCGGGAAGCGGCGAATTGCGGCCGAACTACCTGAAGTTGTTGTCGCTCATTGCCAAAATGTTCTTCAAAGATATGCAGCAAATCCTGGTAGAAGGGCACACTGACGACATCCCGATTCACACAAAGGAGTACCCCTCCAATTGGGAATTGTCGTTTGAGCGGGCATTGAACGTCCTGCGCTATTTTGTGAATGAAGAAAAAATTGATCCCGGAAAGTTAATGGCCGCAGGCTACGGCGAACACAAACCTGTGGTGCCGAACAATTCACCCGAAAACCGGGCGAAAAACCGCCGGGTTGTCCTTAGAATGAAAATCTAACCAACGTGTAGAAGAGCTATGGCAAAAGAAGACGTCAAAAAAGATCAAGAATCTCCGGTAACGTCCGATAATCAGGAACAGGGCAAAAGTAAGGGCGGGATGCTCAAGTTCATTCTCATTCCCGTGATCTTGCTGATTCAGGCTGGGGCAGCATACTTCATTGTGTTCAATATGCTGTTAAAGCATCCGAATCATGTGGAAAATCCCAAGCCCAAGAAGGGGAAATTGGAAGTTGGCCAGTTTTACGAAGTTGATGACATCGTTGTCAATCCTGCCGACTCGGGTGGCAGGCGCTACCTGGTTCTTGATATCGGCCTCGAAACCAACAACCAGGAGTTGATCGATGAGGCAGGCAGGAAAGAAATTTGGATTCGTGACGCGATCATTACGCTCCTTACCAGGAAGACTTCCGAAGAGTTCTTAGAAGTTTCAGCCCGTTCACTACTCAAAAAAGAAATCTTGGATTCGCTGAATCTCAAAATGGTCGCAGGCAAGTTCGATCGAATCTACTTTAAGAAATACATCCTACAATGATGTTTGATGAACATAGAATCCGAAACTGCAACGGAATTTTGATATGGCAGATGAGCCTGAAGAAGAAGTAACCGAGAGCTCCGAAACGGAACAGCCAACTGACGATGAGGCTATCGAGTCGGCCTTGCCAGAACAAGAGGAATCCGACCCCGATGTTACAGAGAAGGCTGAGGAGTGGCAGAAATCCCCGGAAGAAGCAGCCGCGGAGGAAGCCATGCTGGCAGAACTGGAAGCGGCTTCTAGCGATGCTGGGGAGGAGGCTGTGCAAGAACCGGAGCAAGACGTAACCAGCAGCGATCCTTCTCAGGGCACCGGCAACCTGGACTTGCTCAGGGACGTGACGCTGACCATCACGGTTGAGCTGGGGAGACGGGATATGCGCTTTGGCGAGGTTCTGGAACTGGGCAAAGGGTCGTTGGTAGAGTTGAATAAAGTTGCGGACGAGCCTGTGGACATCTACGTTAATCAAAGCAAAATAGCAGAAGGAGAAGTCGTTGTGGTGGATGACCACTTCGGCGTTCGCATTACGAAACTGTTGCATACCGAACGGCTGGGAAGAAAAGGTTGAGGCATGGGAAAGCATTTTTTACATCATTTGGTGGCGGTTGCGTGCTTGATGCTGGCATTGTCGCCGGCTGTTGTGCCGGCTCAGGAAGGGGCGTTACCCGCGCAGCCCGATTCATCTGTTGTATTTACACCGGTCCCTCCAAACAATTCGGTTGATACTTTCTTGCTTCTTCTTGAAAGCATCGCCGTTGTTGCAGGGTTGAGCGCTTTGCTTTATATCGGGCTGAGGTGGTACCGCGGCGCAATGTTCGGGAAAGGTGCAGGTAGCCGCCAAACGGCTCGAATTACCTTGCTGGGCTCTTCCATCCTCGCACCGAAAAAATCAGTTAGCGTTATTCGTGTTCTGGACCACTTTCTGGTGCTGGGTATGAGCGATGACAATATGAATGTGCTGCTGGACGTGCCGGTAGACGAGATAAGCGATGAGTTGAAACAATCGCTTTCAGCAGGCCCGAGCGTGCCCGGCGCAAGTTTCAAGAGTTTGCTCGACAACTGGAAGAAAAGTTAGGCCGCATGGAAAGCAAGAGACAAATTGGAAAAGGGCTGCTGGTCGTCGGACTGCTGCTGATCTGCTGTCTGACGATTGTGGACAGCGTCTGGGCGCAACCCTTGCCCAAGATAACCTTGGAGTTTACGAAGGAAGCGGGCAAGGATAATTCCTCTCTTGCCATTCAGATTCTTTTTCTTATCACAATATTGACTCTGGCGCCGGCCATCGTAATCATGACGACCTCGTTTACCCGGATCATTATCGTTTTCCATTTTTTGCGCCAGGCGCTTGGCACGCAACAAACGCCTGCTAACCAGATCATTGTGGGACTGTCGCTGTTTCTGACTTTTTTCATCATGCAGCCTGTGCTTTCTGAAATCAATGAAAAGAGCGTGCAACCCTATCTGGCGGATCAAATTTCTCAGGAGGTCGCCCTGAACAGCGCACTGATGCCGATCCGGCAGTTTATGTTGAAACAGGTGCGCGAGAAAGACCTCATGCTGTTTGTGAAGCTGGCGAAAGTCGAGCGGCCCAAAACACCGGAGGACCTGCAGACATACATTCTGATACCGGCGTTTATTATCAGCGAACTGCGCATTGCTTTTCAACTTGGGTTTGTGATTTATATGCCGCTGCTGCTGATCGATCTGCTCGTCGGCGTCATTCTGATGTCGATGGGCATGATGATGCTGCCGCCGGTGATGATATCCATGCCGTTCAAGATACTGCTTTTCGTGCTGGTGGATGGCTGGTATTTGGTGGTAGAGTCAGTCGTTGCAGGATTTTAAAATATAAAGGGGTAAAGTATGACGACCGAATTTGCAATCTATTGGGGGCAACAAACTGTAAAAACAGCAATTATTGTGGCCGCCCCCATTCTGCTGGGCGGGATGACCGTAGGGTTGATTGTCGGCATTTTTCAGTCGGCGACTTCCATACAGGAAATGACATTGACATTCATACCGAAAATGGCGGTGGTGATTCTGATAATTTTGTTCATGATGCCGTGGATGCTCGAGACCTTGACCGATTTCACCAGAAACATGTATTCACAAATGGCCTTGATTTCGAAATAGTGGGTGACTGAAGAGGCCAGATGGGTTTAACTCTGAGAAGACCGATGTTATACGACTTGTTAGGATTGTCTGAAGCTCAATTCGTCGGATTCCTTTTGTCGTTTTTGAGGATCATGGCGCTGGTGGCGGTGGCTCCCGTTCTGGGCAGTCAGTCCATTCCCGTACAGGTGAAGGTTTTTTTCTCGTTTTTTTTGTCAATCATGCTGTTGCCGATGTTAAAAACGGACACCTCGCTAACCTCCTTGAGTCTGATAGGCATGTTGCCTCTGGCCCTCAAAGAAATGCTGGTTGGTCTGTTTCTGGGATTTAACGCTAAGTTCATTTTCGAAAGTTTCCAGTTTGCCGGCCGACTCATCAGTACGCAGATGGGACTCGGCATGGCGAACATTATCGACCCGGAGAACGGCGCGCCATCGACGCCCATTGGCAATATTTATTCTATGGTCGTCATCATTCTGTTTCTGACGCTTAACGGCCACCACTTCGTTATTGCGGCTCTGTACAAGAGTTTTGAATTTGTGCCGGTTGCGAGCATGAGTCTGATTCCGGCAGCGGCGCACGGGAAAATGCTGGTCATGTTCAACAACTTGTTCATAATGGGAATCAAATTGGCGGCGCCCTCGATGGCCACGCTCTTCCTCATCGAAGTGTGCATGGCGATCATGGCCAGAATCATGCCGCAAATGAACATATTCTTCATCGGGTTGCCGATTCGCTTAAGCGTGGGCATGTTCATCGTAATTGTATCTCTGCCTCTTGTCTACGTGTTTTTCACCATGATGTTGAGGCAGTGGGAACGAGATCTGACGAGCATACTAAATCATTTATAGGAGTGATATGATGGATTTGGAAATTCAGGAATTGAATTCCGACGTCCTTGGTAAAAAGTTGGGGCAAAAGCTGTTCAGCCCCAAGGGCAGCCTGCTATTGGGCATGGGGGCTGAAATTAAGGAATTTCATTATCAAAAAATAAAAGAAGTTGGCTACCAGAGCATCTACGTTCTTAAAGATGATTATTCCGATGTCCTGAAATCCAGCGGTCATCTCATCTCTGAAAAACTGCGTGCGTCTGCGCCCTTGGAGCTGAAGGGAATCTATCGAAAGTTGATGAGCAAGGATAAGATCTCCATTTCAAATGGCAAGAAAGAGCTCAGCAGCCTGGTTGATACATTGATTCGCGAGGTCAACATCAAGATGACAAATCCGCCGGATATCATCGATCTCAAGCGGCAGGAAGATTATCTCTACCAGCACGCGATAAATGTGGCGGCGTATTCCATTCTCATCGCGCAGAGCGTTCAGTATCACCAGCTCAAGTTGTTCGATGTTACGCTGGCGGCGTTGCTGTGCGATTTCGGCATGCATTATGTGGACGAGGAGATTCTCTACAAGCCAGAACCGCTCGATGAAAAGGAGATCGAGGAAGTGCGCAAGCATACCATTCTGGGGTTCCAGTATCTGGGCAGAAACTGCTTCATTAAAGGACTTATAGCAGTGGTTTGTTTGCAGCACCACGAGCGCTACGACGGCTCCGGCTACCCGAAACACATGTCTGGCGATGATATTCACGAGTATTCCCGCATCGTCAGCATCGCGGACTTTTTCGATGCATACACTTCTGACCGGCCTTATCGAAGGCTGCACAGCATCGAAGAAGGAATTGAATATCTGAAAGAACCGAGCGGCCGGGAATTCGATCCGCGTATCGTACGGCATTTTCTCAGCTTTTTTGAATAAGTGAATAGAGGGAGATTGGCTTTG
>SMXE01000243.1 GCA_004357015.1 Caldithrix sp. | reverse complement strand
TGGCAAAACGAGCAAGGATCAAGAAAAGGACCATCGCGAAACGTCGTTTGCACTACCAACGACACGCCGCGTAATATAAAAATGATGAGCAAAACTCTCCATTAAATAATCGCTACGCCTGTTCCATTTGTTTGAGGACGGACAGTCCAAAGTTCTTGCGAATGCACAATATCCATTTCTGCGTGCAGGTAGAGAGTACGCAACGCCTTTTTCGGTACGCCTTTGTTTAAGGCAATGTCGTCCAGGGCTTCCTTCTTGGGAGGTTCACCCTCTACAATTGCAAGATAGGCGATCACCGAAACCGGATGTGCGTGCTTGATGTAGTAGTACTGAGAGCCGATCAAAGACGCAACGACCGTTGGCGGAATCTGGCTAGTTACCTTGTCGCGCGGTACTCCGAGCTCTTCGATGTCTTCCAGAAGCCACTCGTCGTGATCCTGTTCCTCAACAATGTGCTCGGACAAATACGGCACCAAAGCGGCCGCAACGGGACAGGTATCCGAAAGGACTCTCGCACGCGAAAGTGCACACTCTAACAATGGGATGCTGGCACTAACGGAGTAATAGAGCCGAATAAGATGTTCACGATAAACCTCGGCGAACTTCGGATGATGCCAAAACAAATTGAGTTGTTTTTGCTCGCGAGGCCTGGCCAGGCGGATCTTGTACTTCAGCACTTCGCTATGCGACGTGTGGGCGGTAGCAGTCTCCATGTAAGGCCTTCGTTGTTGAGTTCAGCAACCCAGTATTGCACATTGGATTGCAGACACTGTCTAATCGAAGCCCAACCGCTCCAGTAATGGCTCGATCGATGGATCGGCACCGCGAAAATTCCTGAAAAGCTCCATAGCATCTACGCTGCCGCCTTTCGAGAGCAGAGTCTCGCGGAAATGATCGCCATTTTCGCGTTTCAGGCCGCCGTTCTCGTGAAACCATTTCACGCTATCCGCATCCAGCACTTCGCTCCAGATATACGAATAATAGCCCGCCGAATAACCGCCCATGATGTGGTTGAAGTAGGTTGTACTGTAGCGCGGTGGGACGAGGTCGAAGTCCATGCCCGAATCAGCCAGTGCCTTGGCCTCAAAGTCTCTCACGGCTTCCGCCGGGCCGATTTCGTCGGCGGTTAGCTTGTGCCAGGACTGGTCCACGATTGCAGCGGCAAGGTATTCCGTACGCTTGAATCCTTCGTTGAATTTCTTAGCGGCAATTACGCGGTCGAGCAAGTCCTGTGGAATGGGCTCTCCGGTTTGGTAGTGCACTGCATAGTTTGCAAGCACCTCGGGCCAGGTTGCCCACATTTCGTGTACCTGAGAAGGATACTCCACGAAGTCCGATGGCACGGAGGTGCCAGAGAAGCGCGGGTATTTCACATTGGATAAAAGGCCATGAACGGCGTGACCAAATTCGTGAAACATCGTGTTGATTTCGTCGAGTGTCATTAACGTAGGTTCGCCGTCTGGTGGTTTCACAACGTTCTGGTGATTTGCAACAACGGGTTTTCGATCGAGCAAGTGAGACTGTGACATATAGGCGTTCATCCATGCGCCGCCGCTTTTCGAATCGCGGGCGTAAGGATCGAATATAAACAATCCCAGCGCCTCGCCGTCGTAGTACACCTCGAAAACTCTTACGTCTTCCTGGTAAACAGGAAGCTCGGGCCTCTCTTCAAAGGTGAGTCCGTAAAGATGTTCTGCGAAGTAAAATACGCCGTCCTCAAGTACTCGATTTATCTCGAAGTAGGGCTTGAGCTGGTTGGCATCAAAATCGTAACGCTGCTTGCGCAAGATTTCCGTGTAGTACAGCCAGTCCCAGGATGCGATCCTGAATGGCTCAGATTCTGATTCGTTAATCAAAGCCTGCAAGTCGGCGGCTTCCTTGTGGGCCTGCGCCACTGCTTTCGGACCGAGACGACTCAACATTTCATTCACTGCCTCAATCGTGCCGGCAGTTCGATTTTCAAGAACAAAAGCAGCGTGATTCTCGTAACCCAGCATTTCTGCTCGTTCAGCGCGCAACGCAAGAATACGAACGACGATTTCCCGGTTATCGTATTCATTGCCGCGGGATCCGCGAGCGGTCGAAACTTCCTGAATGCGTTGTCGTAATTCCCGATTCTCGAGCGAGCTGAGTGCAGGTTGTTGCGTAGTGTTACGCAAAGTAATTACGTACTTGCCTTCGAGACCGCGTTCTTCAGCGGCGGTCGCAGCGCTTTCAATCTGGCTTGCCGAAAGTCCGGCAAGTTCATCTATTGAATCCACCACGACGGCCGAATCGTTGACTTCATTCAACACATTTTGTCCGAACGCAGTTGCAAGTTCGGCGCGTTCTGAATTGATGTTGCGCAAGCGGCTTTTTTGGTCGTCCGATAGTTTGGCGCCGGAGCGAACGAAGTCTGTGTGGTAGCGTTCGAGAAGCCGCAAAGACTCGCGATCCAGGCCAAGGTCCTCGCGGGACTGGTGGAGCGAGTCGATGCGTGCGAACAGATCCGCGTTCAAGTAGATGCTGTCGTTGTGGGCAGAAAACACCGGCGCCAGCAGGGTTTCTACTTCTTTTATATTGTCGTTGGTATGTGCACTGCCCATAGCGTTAAACACCCGGCTGGTACGGTCAAGCAGTTGCCCGGCCCGCTCCATTGCAACAATGGTGTTTTCGAAGGTCGCGGCTTCCGGATTGCTCGCGATCGCCTCGTATTCACTCAATTCCTCTGTCATACCGCGTTCAAAGGCCGGTAGGTAGTGCTCGTCCTTGATCTGATCGAAGTCGGGCATGCCATACGGAAGGTTGCTTTCTTCGAAAAACGGGTTGGTCGATTCCATCGGAGAGCTCGCGTCTTGTTCAGGCGCTGTGCTATCACCACAAGACGCAACAAGGAATGAGAGGGTTAAATTGAACAAGAGGCTGGATCGGCTCACTTTTTTGGCCTAGTGATTTTGTTGAGGCGGCGGACTATAACAACATCAGCAACGAACTGCTGCCGAGATTCCCGCGGGAGGGCATGTCACTTGAGACGCCCTTGCTACCAAATGAAATTCATGCCCCGAGTTTCACCGCCTCGGCTACGGCTCCAAGCTGCATAGCGAATACCGCCACAAATATGATGAGTAGCAGCCAAACGGCAATGGCCGATGCAGCGTGAATCTTCGGATTCGCTGTGAATCTAAGCGTGAGCGCGACCGCCAGATTACCGACTAGAATGGGCACCGTCGGCGCGAACCTGCCGGTTAATACAGGAAACAGAAAAATGACCCAGAGCCAAAATATAGCAATTACGGTGAAGTAGGGTACCCGGACGCCATAAAAGTGTTTGTGCATATCCACGGATTTGTCATTAATGTCTGGAATCAGCAGGCTGGCGCCTAAATAAGCCAGGAATGGACCGCTAAGTAAATACAGGTAATGCAGGAACGTAAATGTCTCCGCCGCGCGCGCGTTCCACAGTGACCACCAAATCAATATGTGCAGCAGAAATTGAAACGCGATCCAGAGATTGAAAACCCAGTAGTGCACGATCTCCAGATTATTCTGGCGTTTCAGATACTCGGCGAAGCCGGCGAGTAGACGCACGATGCCCATGCCGTTGATTACAGCCGCCAAGGTCATGATGAAAGCGAACGCGGGAAAGTCGAGTTTCATAGATAGCCCGGAATAAATCACCCCAAACTCGTAAAGTACCTCGTGAAGCCCGTTGGATTTCCTACAGGCAATCGTTAGACTGCCGCTCAAATCATTTTTGGAACCATATTAAACAACCATGAACGACAGAAATTATGCATCGCTTATGGGTCTGCTGGGATTCTTGATCACAACCTGCGTGTCTTGTGGGAACAGCGAGCATCAGGAAAGCGCCGATCTGATTTTAACCGGCGCGAAGATTTTTACGTCAAATAAGCAACAGCCCTGGGCGGAAGCGGTTGCTATTAAAAATGGTAAATTTATCTACGTAGGCGATTCTACGGGCGCTTCAAAGTTTCTATCCGACAACACACATTCCGTCAATCTTAAAGGACGACTCGTCATTCCTGGCCTGGTAGATGCTCATGCTCATCCCGGCTATATAGACGTCGAGCAATACGGTGAAATTTCAGAAACAAGCGAAGAACAAATGTTGGCCGCCGTCAAAAAATACGCAGAAGAACATCCCGATGATGAATGGTTGCGACTCTGTTGTTGGTCGGTCGACATGTACGTGGGCGGTGGCCAAGGACCCAATAAGCAGAAATTGGATGCCGTTGTCGCAGACCGTCCAGTGTGGTTCGTCAGCGAATGGTGGCATAGCGGCTGGCTGAACTCTAAAGCGCTGGAGGTGCTTGGCGTTGATAAGAACACACTCGATCCTAAACCCGGTGTGGCCATGTATGTACGTGATGAAAATGGTGTTCCAACAGGATGGGTAAAAGAGGGAGCCGGTTGGCAGCATTTTGCGGAGCAATTTGGCATCAACAAGGGTGCTCACAAAAAGTCACATGAACAAAACATGGTGGCAGGTCTGCAAATATTGAGTGAGGCTGGCATAACAACGCTTTACGATGCTGGCAATTTCGGTTTTGAGGACCTGGTATACAGTTTTATGGCCAAGTTGGAGGAAGAGGGAAAATTACCGGTTCGTTACGAAGGCACGTATCAAATATTCACGCCTGAAAGGGCAAAATTAGCCATCTCCGAAATGAAACGTTATAGAGAAGAGTACGGTGGCAATCGTCTGCAATTCAACACGGTGAAACTCTTCATGGATGGCATTTACCAAAATCACTCGAGCGGATTGCTAACACCCTTTGCAGGTGATCCAGGCTACGTTGCCAATACCATGTTGACCGTTGAGGAACTTCGAGACTTACTTCTGGAACTTAGTGAGGAACAATTTGATATTCATGTTCACACAATGGGCGACCTCGCCGTTAGAAGAGTGCTGGACGCTGTCAAAGCAGCAAAAGACATCGCCAAAGTTAGTTTTTACCCCAGGGTCACGATTTCTCATTTAGGGCTCATTGACTCCGCAGATTTGCCCAGGATCAAGAAACTGGGAGTTATTGGCAATTTTACGCCGTGGTGGTTTACAGCAAATCCCGATGATCCTCTAAAAACGTCACTCGGAGAGGATCGCTACGGGAATATGTACAGCGCGAAATCACTTTTTGACTGGGGAATAAATGTCACGTTTTCGAGCGACGAATGGTGGGGCGGCGAGCTACTACCCACTTATCTAAATCCCTATTTCGGAATGCAAGTTGGGCACACTCGACAATACCCTAAAGAGTGGTGGGAAGAATATGGTGATGGAATCAGGTCGCCCGGAAGCGAGCAACTAAGCATCGAACAGCTGATTACGGGATACACGCAGAACGGTGCTTATCAACTACGCATGGAAAACCAGATCGGTTCAATTGAGACAGGAAAGCTGGCAGATCTGGTGGTACTCAATGAAGACTTGTTCGACATGGATCGCTATGCGATCTGGAAGGTCAAACCTGTAGTGGTCCTGATGGAAGGTGCAGTCATTCAAGGTGCGTTACCGTACGGAATTAATAATTAGCCACTTTGTCAGCACCACGCGAAACAATTTCCCAAGGCCATCCTCCAGGCGCCAGGTGTTTCTGGCCCGACTATACAATTTTGGCCAACGACAACGTGATTTCGATCACAGATTTCGGCGCGGG
>SMXE01000242.1 GCA_004357015.1 Caldithrix sp. | reverse complement strand
TTTGCCGGGTTAGGTTTTAGATGCTCACATTCCTGAATTCTGCCATTTTATTCGGCCTTGCTGCTGTCGCTATTCCCGTCCTGATCCATCTGTTTACCCGCCAGAAGAGTAAGATCATTTATTTCAGCAGCCTGAGATTTCTGAAAGAGCTGCAGAAGCAGAAGATCCGCCGCCTTAAGATCCGGCAAATCTTACTTTTGATTTTGCGCATTCTGATCATTCTTCTTCTCGTGCTGGCGTTTGCGCGGCCAACGTCAAAAAGCTCGGACGCCAGGTCGCTGGAGTCCGGAGCGAAGCTGACTGCGGTTATTATTTTAGACAACACGCTCAGTATGGGTCGCGCGTTTGAGGGCCGGCTACTTCTGGATTTGGCCAGAGACAGAGCATTGGATGTGGTTTCCCTTTTGCGGCAGGGGGATGAGCTGTACCTGCTTTACCCACAAGATCCACCAAAGTTCGCCCACGAGGGCCCGCGATACAACGTAGCATCGATTCGGGAGATGATCGAAAACACCGAACTTTCCTTCAGCCGAACGAATTACGCCGATGCCCTGCAGACTGCCAGCGAAATCATGAACGCCAGCCAGAACATCAACAAAGAAATCTATCTGATTTCCGACATGCAGCAAAACGGTCTGAAGTTTGGGGACAACAACAACGGCCACATGCTGTTGAGCGCCGATGTGCGGCTTTTGGTTTTGTCTGTCCTCGGTGCAGATTCGGAAAATTTGAGCATTTCAAGGTTGACTATTGGCAACCAGATTCTGGAAACGGGCAAGGTCGCGGAAGTCGAGGTTCGGGTGCGGAACGCGAGCCAGCAGCGCGTGCGCAACCGACTGGTACACCTGTTTGTGAACGGCAAGCGGTCCGGCCAGGACCTGGTGGACCTTGAAGCAGGAGCGTCCGCCAACCTCCTGTTTCGCGTAGTTCCAGAGCGCACGGGCTTTCAGTCTGGCTATGTTTTGCTCGAGGATGACGCGCTGATGGCGGATAACCGACGCTATTTTGCTTTTCATATTTCTGAGGAGATTCCAGTGCTGCTCGTGGGCAAGGAAGCCAGAGATACACGCTTTATCAAATTGGCGCTACGGCCGCAAAAGGAAATGGCGTCCTATGTCAAAATGCGTACAATCGGCCATAAAGACTTTGCGGGCGAAGATCTTAGCCAGTACAAAGTCGTTATTTTTTCCAACGTACCAGGGCTGAATATGGGTGAAGTTGCGAGGGTTGAGAGTTTTGTGAAAACCGGCGGGGGGCTGATGATCTTTTTGGGCGCGGATGTCGACTTGCGGAACTACAATCAGAACTTGCACCGGAAACTCAAATTGCCCGTGCTCACTGAAAGGTTCGGCAAGCGCTCTGAGGACGAGTTTCTGTCGTTTGGCAAGATCGACTTTAGCCACGCGATTTTCAAAGGGGTGTTCGAGGGCGAGAAGGTCGTGGCATCGCCACACGTACGGTTTGCAGTGGACATCAACCCGCGCAATACCGTCGACACCATCATTGAGTACAGCAACGGCGCACCCTTTTTGTTCGAATCCA
Organism: Caldithrix sp.; assembly: GCA_004357015.1. Lineage (GTDB taxonomy): Bacteria > Zhuqueibacterota > Zhuqueibacteria > Oceanimicrobiales > Oceanimicrobiaceae > CR04bin15. The sequence continues at coordinate 5,070 of SMXE01000242.1, read as the reverse complement.
AATTGCAAAACGGCAGGGTGCTCTACATCACCACAAGCGTGTCCAGTGGCTGGTCTGACCTGGTTTTCAAGGGCGTGTTTGTGCCGTTGATAAACAGGAGTGTTTTCTATTTGGCGGGCGCTGCTTCGGCGGAGAATGAGCAGGTAGTTGTTGGCGGCGAGCTCAAATTTGCTTCTGAGAAAATGAGGGTAGGGGCAGATTTGCTCATGGAGACGCCCGCCGGCACGCAGATCAAGTTAAAGGCGGAAGTGTCAGGCGGACGCTATTTCGTTCGATTTAAGGATACGAGCGAACCCGGCATCTATCGGCTTTTGAATGGTGGTGTGGTCATGGCGCAATGGGCAGTCAATTACGATCCTGAAGAGTCCGACCACAGTATTTTCGAATTGGATGAGCTGGCCAAATATATTGAAGCGGACCAGATGGTGGAGCTCGATGCCGACGCCGACCTGGCGCAGGCGCTGGAACAGGCTCGCTTTGGTCGTGAATTTTGGAAAGCTTTGATAGCCGTGACACTTGTGTTATTGCTGCTTGAAAGCGTCCTTTCGAAAGACAAGTGGTTGAAGAAAGATGAGAATTAGCCTGATGTTTTCCTTTAGTTCGTGAAGGGGTCGTACCAAATGCATGAATTGAATACGCAAGATCGCGAACGTGCGGTTTTGGTTGGCGTTGCCCGCAGTGGCGAACGCTGGTTGGCCGAGGATCATTTAGAAGAGTTGGCGCTACTGGCGGACACGGCTGGCGCCGATGTCATTGAAAAGACTATTCAGGAGAAGAATCGCATTGACCCGGCTTATTTTGTTGGCAAAGGTAAGGCCAACGATCTGGCAGAACGCGTCACCGAGCTACAGGCCAATCTCCTGATTTTTGATGATGACCTGAGTCCGGCGCAGGTTCGCAATCTGGAGAAACTGACCGGGCTGAAAGTTCTGGATCGCAGCGGGCTGATTTTGGATATTTTTGCGCGGCGTGCCAAAACGAAAGAGGCCCGGACGCAGGTGGAACTGGCGCAGTTGAACTATCTGCTTCCGCGGCTGACGCGGCAGTGGACGCACCTCTCGCGACAAGTCGGCGGCATCGGCACCAGAGGCCCCGGTGAAACGCAACTTGAAGTGGATCGCCGACTGATTCGCAAGCGGATCGGTTTGCTGACAAAGGCGCTGGACCGGATAAAAAGTCAGCGCCACGTACGCCGTCAGGGCCGGCAGGACAGTTTCAAAGTGGCGCTTGTCGGCTACACCAACGCCGGCAAATCGACGCTGCTTAATACGCTGACGCAGTCGGATGTTTTTGTTGAAGACAGACTCTTTGCGACGCTGGACGCGACCATCCGTAGGTTGAAAGTTGACAACCAGAAAGATATTCTGGTTATCGATACGGTTGGATTCATCCGGAAATTGCCGCACAACCTGGTGGCTTCTTTTATGAGCACGCTTGAGGAGGCCCGGCTGGCGGATGCGTTTCTGCACGTCGTCGATGTCACCCATCCTCACCTTTTTGAGCACATTTCAGTCGTTAAAGATGTATTGAACGATTTGGATATTTTGGATAAACCCACGGTTTTTGTTTTCAACAAGATAGATAAACTGAAACAGAAGGCCATCGTGGACCGTTTGAAACAAGAGTTCTCCCCGGCAGTTTTTGTTTCAGCGGTGCGCGGGTTTTTTCTGCAAGACCTTATTGCAGAAATCCTGAAGTTGATGACGCACTCAGTGAAGGAACTTGTGATCACGATGCCCGCGCGGCATTCCGAAATAATCGCCCGCCTGCATTCGCTGTCTGATGTTAAGGAATCGGTTTACGAAGAGGACCGGGTGCGGCTTGTTCTCACAACACCCAACGAAAATGTCGAGCTGATAAAGCGGCTATTGGAGAAAAAACTTCCCGGAGAATTTGAATGGACTTCGGCCAACGGCGGTGAAGCGCGGATTGGCAAAGCAAAGAACGATGAATAGTCCGATGAAATGCTTGTGTTGGCTTAATACCCTCGTCTTGTTGCTCGCGGGTATCATTCCCGCAACATCCGTTCGAAGTCAGGACCTCCATTTCAGGCAGCGGGGTACCAATCCGACCTACCAGGAAGGCGACTGGGTGAGTTATTCCGTGGCCAGGTTTGTGAGCTCTATCGCTGTCGGGCGGGATTACATTTACTTTGGCACGCGCAATTCCGGTATCACGCGGTATCATCAGTTTCAGAGCCGCTGGGATTTTCCGTGGACCACCAGCAACGGCCTGGCGGATAACGAGATCTGGGCAGTCGCGTACGATTTTGATACCAATTACATCTGGTGCGCCTCCCACCGTGCAGTCAGCTACTATCGGTCCACCGCCCGCCAATGGCAGAATGCTTTTAAGGATGAATTCGGGCTGCCTTTTCATGATGAAATCGTCTCCATTGGAATTGGCCGAGACAAGATTCTGTTTGAGTCCCGGGCCGGGCGCCAGTTTGAAACCGGCAAGTTTGGCGGCCCCATTATTCTGGCCGACAAGTTCGATGACAACTCAAATGGCGAACTTCGATGGTTTGGCCACCGCGCCCAGAGGGGCGTGAAGCTGCCGCCGTTTTTTACCAATCGCGGCTATTTGTTCAATGCCGAGGGCATCATCGAGGATTCCAATTTCCGGCGTGCCGAAGTGGTTGCGGCTGTAGAGGATCAATGGGGCAACATGTGGATCGCCACCTGGGGACTGGGCGCCGGCCGCGGCGATGTGCGCACCCTGCAACTCGACATGCTGGAGTTTGGCCTGGCCAACGCCACCGTAGATGCTTTAACTTTCATGGATGATGTTCTCTGGATGGCTGGCTCCAAAATAAGTGATACCAATCGTGGCATTACAGCCTGGGATCTGGACAAGGATATCTGGTTCAGCTATGAGCAGCGTAACATAAGCGAACTCCTGAGCGACCGGATTCATTCGATTTCGCTTAACAATGATACGCTCTTGTTTTCCACAGACTATGGCCTTTCGTTCTACTACCCTCGGAAGGGGAGATGGCTGACGATCGATCGCTTCGATGGGCTTTCCGGTAACATTATTTTTGATGCGGTCGCGGACGATTCTACCATCTGGGTGGCAACCGAGAGTGGCATCGACAAAATCAGCAAGAAAAGTCTGGCGAAAAAAGACAGCATCCGCATTCAGGCAATCAGTCCCGAAAGCCTCCTGTTTAGTGAAGTGCGGGATCTTGAGCTGGTGGAAAATCTGCTGTGGGCGGCCACGAATGACGGTATTTACGTTTACGATACCAGCAAAGACGAAGGCGGCTTCAGCGTGGAATTCGAAGGGCCTCTGACTGAGACCATCACCTCCATTTCACGCTATGAAAATGAAATCTGGTTTGGCAGCGCCCGCGGCCTTGATGTTTTCGATTTCGAAAAGCGCGAATGGCTTGGTGTGCCGGAAGGCAGGGCCTTTCCGAACAAATATATCAACGTGGTCCTCGCCGCCAAAGAAGCGGTGTGGGCCGCAACCAACAGCGGCGTGATGAAGTATGACCGCGCGAGCAAGTATTGGCGGACGTTTACGACGGCGGATGGCCTGATCGACAACCGCGTTTATGCGCTCCTGCTGGATGGTGACTACATCTGGTTCGGGACTGAGCTCGGGCTGACACAGTTCTACTGGAATGATCCGAGTCGGATAGATTAGATTAGCTGAAGATTGTAAAAACTGCTAACCGCTGAGAACACAGAGATCATCGCTGAGAAGATCTCAAAAAACTCTGCGCGCTCTGCGAACTCTGCGGTGACGTTTGGGCCCTGAAGAAAAATATCCTGCCAAAAAATGATAGAAAATCATTTTAAGGTAATAACCGGTAGCTCTTCATATGAACCTTTTCGACCAACAAGCTAAAGAAGAAATCTCGCGCTCCACCCCGCTCGCCGACCGTATCCGGCCGAAGACGCTGGATGATTTCGCCGGCCAGAAGCATCTTGTTGGCGAGGGCCGGGTGCTGCGGCTGGCCATGGAAAAGGACGAGTGGGTCTCGATGATCTTCTGGGGGCCGCCGGGTGTGGGCAAGACCACGCTGGCCAGGATCATCGCGCAGGAAACAAAGTCAGATTTTGTTGAAGTGAGCGCCGTTACCACGGGCGTGGCGGATATCCGTAAGATTCTCGAAAAGGCGAAAGCGAACCGACAGCTTGCCAAGCGAACCATCCTGTTTATCGACGAAATACACCGATTTAACAAGGGGCAGCAGGATGCGCTGCTGCACAGCGTGGAGGACGGCACGGTTCATCTCATCGGCGCCACGACGGAAAATCCTTCCTTCGAAGTGAATGCGCCGCTGCTCTCCCGCTGCCGCGTGTACCGCTTGCATGAGCTTACCTTCGACGAGGTGGCCGGGATTGTAAAAAACGCGTTGCGACAGGATGAAATTCTTTCCGAAAGAAAGATCGAATTCCGGGACGACGCAGATAAGTTGCTGGTCAACCTCGCCGGCGGAGACGCCAGGAGCGCCCTCAACACCCTGGAGCTAACCGTGCAGATTGCATCAAAGAACAAAGACGGCGCCATTACAATCGACCCAAGTCTGGTGAAAGAAGCGCTGCAAATCAAGGCCACGCCGTACGACAAGAAAGGCGATTATCACTACGACGTTATCTCCGCATTCATCAAGAGTGTGCGCGGTTCTGACCCCAACGCGGCGCTATACTGGCTGGCGCGCATGGTGGAAGCGGGCGAAGATCCCAAATTCATTGCGCGCCGGCTTATCATTCTCGCTGCTGAAGACATCGGCAACGCGGACCCGCAGGCGCTGGTGGTGGCCACTGCCGCGTTCACCGCGATCAGGTACATCGGGATGCCGGAAGGACGCATCGTGCTGGCGCAGGCCACGACTTATTTGGCATCCGCGGCCAAAAGCAATGCGTCGTACAAGGCCATTTCCGCCGCGCAAAAGGATGTGCGGGAAAATCGGCTCGAAACTGTGCCGCTGCACCTGCGTAACGCGCCGACCAAACTGATGCAGCAGGAAGGCCATGGGCAAGGCTACCTCTATCCGCACGATTACCCGGAGAATTTTGTGGAGCAGGCCTACCTGCCCGAAAAACTTGCCGACCGCAT
>SMXE01000241.1 GCA_004357015.1 Caldithrix sp. | reverse complement strand
TACAGAGAGGGTGCGGTTGTGTTTTCTACAGCTTGTTTGCGGCCTGCTCGAATCCGTTCGCCTGCTCAAATTCCGGGAGGCTCACTTCGAAAATTCGCTCAAATGCTGCCGAATAGGCGTCCGGAGACATTTCATTGTCCGCTGTTTTCAGGAACTCCGCTATTCTGGGGGCGCCAAACTGTTCGGTCAGTTTATACACAAACGCAAAAGCAGAAAGCCAGCCTTGTTGAGGAGATGATTCATCATGACTTTCCTGCCGATAAAGCTCCAGAGCAGGTACGTAACCTTGCCGGGTAATTTCATGCATGCATTTTTCGAAATACGCCCGGGAAGTCGACTCGTTCTGAAAATAACGGCCGTACATCAGCGACAGCGGTGCGGTTAAATAAGGCAAGCCGGAATTGACGCTGTAAAAGATCGCCAGCGCAGCTTTTTCAAGATCAAACGGCTGGGGCGAAACAATGCCGCCGCGCAAATCGTCGAATGCATAAACCTCGCCGGCGTCCAGCGACACGTCGTAGCGGTAGGGGATCTTTTCGGGCAGTTCGATGTTGAACAGCTTGGTCACTGCGTTGAAATGGACTTCCTGAACATCCAGAATCAGTTCCGGCAGGGGGGCATCCCACTTGTGATAGTAAATGTAGTGCTCCGTTTCTACTTTTTTGCAAGTTGCTTCCCACTCTATGAGCTTTTTGAGTTGCGTGCGAAAACTCATGTCTTCATCGAATTTGATCAGGACAAGGGGCTGTAATTCGATTTCCAGGTCGATGGCTGCAATTTTCAGGTAATCGCGCCAGTTGCCCAGGACTGTCGTATGCAGCAGCGTTGAGTCCGCGTCTCTCACAGCTTTACGAACCACCTGGGCGATCTTCAGATCATTGGGTTGGGAAGCGTCGTTTGCATGCGGGGTGAGCACGTTCAAGAAGGTGAGTGCAACGAGCCCGAATAGACTTTTCATACCGGGAACTCACAAATTAACTACGGTTAGAATGCATCCTTTGCACAAAACATTCACCTGAAATCAGTCGGAGAATGCCTTGTCTTGCCATCCTTGACAAAGATCGACGAAATATACAACAATGTTCTGCGAAAATCAATGATTTTGCAAATTACATTTAAAAACTTTTGCAAAAAAGATCCAAATATGTTATCTTGAAAGTTTACAATTCGTTACTTCACTTTGAGAGTAACTATGCAGCTATTGGCATTTAGCTGTTGGCCATTGTTCATAAATTTGTGGCACACAATGAGAAACTTTAGGAACTCTTACTTCCAGTCAGGCAGTTGCCTGATGCCGGAATCCCCTGACTCAAGTAGGAAATTCCTGCTTATCTGGCAGCCGCTGGAGCAAGAATGACAGACGAAGGCCGTTTCGGGTTCAGGTACTAAATACCTTATCAGCAAGCTCAAAGCCAATAGCTAAGAGCCAATAGAAATAGTGACGACCTCGTAAAAAGTCAGAGGTGTTGACTGCAAACCAAAGTAACATGTTGTGTTTAAATGGGTTAGAACAATATACGTTCAACTTTTTGATTTTACTTCGCTTAACCAATGTAGATTCGATTGAGTTCGACTGTTTTACGAGGGCGTCAATAGTTACTTTGAAAACTAAGTAAGGAGCAAGCCGGGTGTCAAAATTGATGGTGAGTGTCTCCGGGGTTCGCGGCATCGTTGGAGAGGGTCTGACCCCGAAAGGGGTGATGAATTTTGCGCAGGCGTTTGGTGACTTTGTGAAAAGTGGGAAAGTCGTGGTGGGACGGGACACCAGGGTGACCGGCGACATGATGAAAAACGCTGTCAGCGCGGGACTGCTTGCAATGGGGTGCGACATCCTTGACATTGGTATTTGCCCCACGCCCACAACGCAACTGGCGGTGGAAAACCTAAAAGCCGACGGCGGCATCATGATCACGGCCAGTCACAATCCGATCATGTGGAACGGGCTGAAACTCATCGGCTCCGATGGCCTTTTCCTTGACGCCCAACAGGGGGAAGAAGTGCTTCGTCTTGCGCAGCAGGAATCCTTTGCGCTCGTTTCCTGGGACAAGATCGGCGTGGCGGTGCATTATTCCAAGGCAGTGGAGGAACACCTTGAAGCCATTTTGGCGCTGGACTATATCGATGTAACACAAATCCACGCACGAACGTTCAGAGTCGTTCTGGACTGCGTCTGCGGCGCCGGCAGTGTCATGCTCCCGGAGCTTCTGCACCGAATAGGTTGCGAAATAATCCCAATCAACTGTGAACCAAGCGGGCGCTTCCCCAGAGATCCGGAACCAGTACCCGAGAACCTTACCGAGCTTTGCGACGTCGTCAAAAAAGAGGGCGCTGATCTCGGCCTCGCGGTAGATCCTGATTCTGACCGGCTGGCGCTGGTTTCCGAAAAAGGCGAGCCGCTCGGCGAGGAGCGCACCCTGGCTCTGGCTGTTAAGTTTATTTTAACCAAAAAGTCCGGCCCCGTCGCCATCAACGCATCTACTTCGCGCGCCACAGAAGACGTTGCCCGGGCTGCCGGCTCTAAGGTGTTTCGGACGAAAGTCGGTGAAATCAACGTCGCCAAAAAAATGCGCGAAATTGGCGCGGTCATCGGCGGCGAAGGCAACGGCGGCGTCATTCTGCCCGACATTCACCTCGGGCGCGATGCACCCGCTGGCATCGCCCTGACGCTGCAGCATCTGGCGGAGTTCGGCGGCACGTTGAGTGAACTCAACAGCACACTGCCGCATTATGTGATTACCAAAGACAAGGTAGCGCTCGGAAATATCGACCCGCAAGCCGCGCTTGCAAAAATTCAAAAGAAATACGCCCATGAAAATCTTGATCTTACCGATGGCGTCAAGATAGTGCGAGGGCACTCGTGGGTACATATCCGCCCGTCGAACACGGAGCCGATCATCCGGGTGATTGCGGAGGCGCCGACAGAGGCAGAGGCCAACAATCTGTGTGCTGAAATCAAAGGCAACTTTTAGAGTAGAAATGCAAATTTGCAAAATCGTCGGAGACGTCGTCTCGACAATAAAAAATTCGCACTTGCAGGGCCACAAGCTCCTCCTGGTGCAGCCAGTCGCTCTGGACCTGAAGACGCCTGCCGGCGCCGCCATGATCGCTATTGATAAAGTGAGCGCCGGCAAAGACGATCTGGTGCTGGTTAACAAGGAAGGTAGCTCTGCCAGACTCCTGCTTGAGGATGAGGAAATTCCGGTGCAGGCTGTGATTGTGGGCATCATCGACGGAATCGATGTCGAAGAGAATGACCGAGGCAAATAATTATGAATGACCTTGATGCAATGATCGAGAAAGTCGTCGATGAGCTGACGCAAAATGATAGCGACGATGCGCCCAGTTGCAACTGGTGCTGGGTCTGTCCCGACTGCCGCACACGCGTGGTTCAGCAAATCGTCGGCAACGGCGCAAGCCGGGTGGGGGCCGGGCCGAACCTGGGGCCCATCCATTCTGAGCTCGCCGCTCTCATCGATCACACGCTGCTCAAACCGGATGCGACGGAAGAGCAGATCACAAAACTGTGCGAGGAAGCGGCACAATGTGGATTTGCCTCTGTCTGTGTGAACCCGTGCTGGGTGAGGTTGTGCCGTGACCTGTTGCGCGGCTCAAAGGTAAAAGTCTGTACGGTTATCGGTTTCCCCCTTGGCGCCACGACCTGCGAGTCAAAGGCGTTTGAGACGCAAACCGCTATCGAGCACGGCGCCGACGAAATCGACATGGTGATCAATATCGGCAAGCTCAAATCCGGGGATTACGACTACTTGGAAAGGGACATTCGCGCAGTGGTAGAGACCACAAAAACGCGCGGCATCGTGAAGGTGATTTTGGAAACCTGTTTGCTTACCGATGAAGAAAAAATTAAAGGCTCTTTGCTTGCGAAGCGGGCGGGCGCAGCATTTGTTAAGACGTCAACAGGATTCAGCAAGGGCGGGGCGACCCTCGGAGATGTGGCGCTGATGCGCAAAGTCGTGGGCAGCAATGTGGGCGTAAAAGCGTCGGGCGGCGTCCGCGACCGCGAGAGCGCCGTCAAAATGGTTGAAGCCGGAGCGACCCGCCTCGGCGCCTCGGCCAGCGTAACAATTGTGAGCTAGCCGACATGAACCAGGTTCATCTCATTCAAAAGAAACGCGACGGGCATGAACTCACCGACAGGGAACTGGACTTCCTCATTTCCGGTTACGTCAGCGAAGAAATCCCGGAGTATCAGATTTCAGCACTGCTGATGGCAATCTATTTTCAGGGAATGACGCCCAAAGAAACGGCGACCCTGACCCGCGTCATGCGCGATTCCGGTATCGTGCTTAATCACTCCGCCATTTCCGGATTCAAAGTAGATAAACACAGCACAGGCGGCGTCGGCGACAAAGTTTCTCTGATACTGGCTCCGCTGATTGCGTCAACCGGGCTGTACGTGCCCATGATATCCGGCCGCGCGTTGGCGCACACCGGCGGTACGCTGGACAAGCTCGAAGCCATTCCGGGATTTCGCACAAATCTTTCGTTAGACGAATTGGAAAGCGGGCTCGAAAAAGTAGGCGCCGTTCTGGTTGGTCAGACCGCGGACCTCACGCCCGCGGACAAAAAACTCTACGCCCTGCGCGACGCCACCGCCACAGTGAACTCGATTCCACTTATCACGGCCAGCATTCTGAGCAAGAAAATGGCCGAAGGCATCGACGCGTTGGTGCTGGACGTGAAGGCTGGCAGCGGCGCTATTTTTGAGGAAAAAGACAAGGCCTGGGAACTGGCACGCATGCTGGTGGGCACAGCCACGCACTTCGATCTCCCCACCACAGCAATCGTGACCAACATGGAACAGCCACTCGGCAATGCCATCGGCAACTGGCTGGAAACAAAGGAGGCCATCGAAACGCTGCAGGGCAACGGCCCGGCAGACCTGGTAGAGCTGACCTTTGCCCTCTGTGCCCAGATGTTGGTGCTTGGTAAAAAAGTCGAGACCGTTGCCGAGGGATTTGACGTGCTGCAAGAAAAAATCGCCAGCGGTGAGGCGTTTGACAAATTCCTGGAAATCGTCGAGCTGCACGGAGGCGACACTTCTGTGGTGAAGAATCCGCAAAGCTATCCTACCTCTGAGTTTAAATTCGAAGTGAAAAGTGAGAAAAACGGTTACGTGGCAGGATTGCATTCGCGCGAAATCGGCGTCACCTCCATGGCGCTGGGCGCTGGCAGAGCATCGGTTGCAGACGGAATCGACTACACATGCGGTATCCTGCTGCACAAAAAGGTCGGGGATTCTGTTGCTGAAGGGGAGGTTGTGGCCACCGCTTACTCAAACAGCCAGGATCGGCTGGAAGCTAACAAAGCTCACCTTCTGTCGGCAGTCACGATCTCGGAGGAAAAACCCCCAATAGAACCGCTGATCTATGCCCGCATCGACGCTTCCGGGGAGGCAAAGTGGGATTCGGAGCGGAAGGCGTTCGGTTAACGTCGACGCTCAGTGGCGAAGGGTGCCAAGGCACTTGAGCCCGATTTAGAAATAAACTTTGAATACGGTACAGAAGCAACCCATTCCTTACGTCCACTGCAGCAAAATATGAGACGCTTAGCTGGTTAACTTCTTGTTTTATTCTTCACATCATTTGTATCCCGTTAAACTTTGCCGAGAATATCCCGCACCCATCGATACGTCCCCCTGGAAAACGCGGGACTACCGGAATGCCATTTCCAAGTCCCACCTTACGGAGAGTTTGGGGCGGCGTAGGAGGAGATGAAATCACCAAACATACCCGCAGATGTCTACTTGCAAGAGGCGGAAAAGAATGGCAAAAGGAATCGCCCGAAGGTTCAGACTTAAGAAACCAACTCCTGCATTGTTTATAGCATGGGGGCCTCGCCCGTACCTTGGAAGTACCACTTTATCATAAATATTGGCCATCGCCAGGAATATGAGTGGGCGCAAGGGGGCGATTTATTCGGAAGGCCGCGAGAAATCCGCTTTGGTTTACAGATCGAGTTTTGAGTATGTAGAACCAATGGGCAGATGATAATAACCCATCTTCATGAGAATTCTCTTTCCTCTGATCCTCCGCGTTCTCTGCGTTAATATCCTTTTAGCTCTCCGCCACGGTCATTTAGCGAGGGTTCAATTGCGGCTTGCCGCACCAGGAATAGCAGAGATGATCAAAACCGTAGGTCATACCGCACCGGTACCCAGTTTTTTGCGCGGCAGGACTTCTTGGGACAGACAAAGGTGGGGTCGTTCACGTGCGGAATAAGGTTGCGCTGGAATTCGCAACGGCACTTGCCACACACGATCAGCGCTGTGTGGGGTGTAACTTCAAAATAGACCGGCACGATGGCGTTCTGCTGCGCCGCCTGTTTCCGCCAGCGTTTGAGGTTCCTGGAGCGAGTATCCGCCATGGGCGAGAACTACTCGGAATCGATGCCGTAGTCGGAGATTAGATTCTTGATGCGCTCTACGTCTGCGTCCGAAATACGAATAAACTGCATGCCGGTGTTATACATGCCCGGATCAAAATCTTTGCTCGACCAGACGCTTTCTGCTTCCACCACGATTTCGCCGGCGCCGTTCATACTCTCCGGTAGTTCGATCTTAAATTTCGCAAGGTGCCCGTCCGGGATGAATTCCTGGCTCATCAGCAGCATACCATCGGTTTGAATATCCAGAACCTGTCCGACCGGTTCCGCGCTGCCATCCATGAAAACGTTCAGAAAGCAGCTCAAGTGGATTCTTTTCAGTTTGCGCTTATCAGACATGGGTCGCTCACTTATTCCTGAAATCACACTTTGTTTATCGGCTGCTTCCGGTCTCACCTTCACTTTCTCCTTTATCTGTGACACCGCGCTCCCAATTCAGGAACTGCTCAATGTCCTTCTTGATTGATTTCAGGACGAATCCCACCACCGTTGCGTCATCCAGATAGCCGGCTCCGGGCAGAAAATCCGGCACGATATCAAAGGGATTCACAAAATAGACAATGCCCGCAATGGCAAACACAATTGTCTGCCACGGGGCCACGCCGTAGTCGCCGCTGATCCAGGTCCGTACAAGCCGGATAAGCGTTTGCAGATCGTCCCAGATGCCGGCAACGAGGGTGCGGGTTCTCTCGGCTTTTTGCACGGCTTCATCCAGCAGGTAGCCGGTTTTCTCCGGATCCTTGGCAAATTCTCTTGCCGTATCCGCGGCCTTTGAAAATCCCTTTGGCGCTCTCACTGCGCTGCACCCTGCGTTGGTTGTGCCGCCCGAATCAGCACCTGGAAGTCGCCCCCCGTCGGGTTCTGAAAGACGCGCAGATCAAATTCCGGCACCACCGCCAGAATGTGGTCAAAAATATCTGCCTGGATCGCTTCATAATTCACCCAGGCTTTGTCCCTGCAGAAAACATAAATCTCAATGGGTAGACCATGTTCCGTTGGCCGCAGTTGCCGGATGAGAAAGGTCATCTCCGGGTTGATCATCGGGTGGTTGTGCAGGTACGCCTGCACATAAGCCCGGAACGTGCCGATGTTGGTCATGCGCCGGCCATTGGCGAGACTGGTGTTGTCAACTTTTATTGACCTATTGAACTCCTCGAGTTCCCTTTTCTTTTTGTCGATGTATTCAGAAATGTACTGAATTTTCTCAAATCGACCCAGCATCTCCTCGTTGCAGAACCTGATGGCGTTCATGTCGATGTTCACCGCACGCTTGATGCGCCGGCCGCCGGACTCCTGCATGCCGCGCCAATTCTTGAAAGATTCGCTGATCAGCGCGTAGGTCGGAATCGTGGTGACCGTCTTGTCAAAGTTCTGTACCTTGACCGTGGTGAGGGTTACTTCCAGTACATCGCCGTCGGCGCCGTATTTCGGCATTTCAATCCAGTCGCCGTGCGCCACCATCTTGTTTGCGGTGAGCTGAATGCCCGTCACGAAGCCGAGAATCGCATCCCGGAAGATCAGCATCAGCACCGCAGTGAGTGCGCCGAGGCCGCTGAACAGGTAGACGGGCGTCTTGTTCAGGACGATTGAAATGATAAAGATGACCGCCAAAAAATACAGCATCAGCTTCAAAATCTGGACAAACCCCTTGATGGGAATCTCTTTGGAGAGCTCGAAGGTGTGGTAAATGTCCACCACCGCGTTCAGGAAAGAGTCCAGCACCAGCATCAGGACAATGATCATGTAAATCTGCGTTGCGCTTCTGGCGAAAGCGATGGTCGGCCCCAGGCCGGCAAGCGCCACCGGGGTAAGCAGATAAATAACGAGCGCCGGGGCGAGATGTGCCAGCCGGTTCAGGACTTTCCGGCGCAGAAAAGCATCATCCCATTTTGTTTTGGATCTGGAAATGACAAAGGTGAGCGCAGACAGAATATAGTGTTTCGCCACAAAGTTAGCGACGGCGCTCAGAATCAGCACCGCCACAAAGGCGCCGCCGCGGGCGAGATAAAATGCCAGACTTGCACTAATGCCGTGACTTACCAACCAGTTTTGCAATAATTCCAACATGAAGCCTCAATAATTTAGTAACTCAGCGATTCAATTAATTCATCTGCCGCAACTGTGCTGTAAGTAGCGATTTACTCTCCAAATGTAAGTGCTTCACCCTTTGGCCCGGGTGACAGCACTCTGCATTCTATCATGCGCTTGCTTCTTGCTGCTGTTGAGATTTTCCCAAACCATCAGTGGATTCTGGCTCAGGTTGAAAATCGCAGCACGCAGCGGCTCCAGTCGCGCTAACCATTTGGCAATAAGCAGGCTTATTAAAAAACCCGCCGGGCAGCGAAATAAACGTCAAGAAGATCTGAACTAGAGAATATCTTATTTTTAGTTGAAATTTAATTGGTGGTTCCCCAATTTGGATAAGAGCAATCAAATAAATCATTAATCCAAACAGAAAGGAACCACCATGAAGACAGTAAGCAGAAACGAACAGATTATCAACAAGAAAGAGACAGACTTAGGGATTGAGAACGTTGATACCCGTGTTGCTTTGATCCAGGCGCTGATTCCAATAGCGCTGCAAAGTGTCAATGAACTGCTTCAGCAAGAAGTAGAGGAACTGGCTGGTCCTCGTTATGGGCACCGGAAGGGCAAAGACCGTGAGAACTATCGTTGGGGGCACCAGAGTGGTTCGGTTTATCTGGGTGAACAGAAACTGCCGGTGGAAGTACCGCGCGTCCGCAACCTCACAACAGGCAAGGAAG
>SMXE01000240.1 GCA_004357015.1 Caldithrix sp. | reverse complement strand
TTTAGTTTTAACGCCATCGTAGTGGTTGGTGATGGCAATGGTTATGTCGGCACCGGTTTGGGGAAAGCAAACGAGGTCGTGAGTGCCATCGCAAAGGGCTCTGAAAATGCTAAAAAGAATCTCATGCGTGTTCCAATTGTCAAAGGAACGATTCCGCATGCTATAAAAGGTAAGTTTGGCGCGGGCAAGGTTTTCTTGAAGCCTGCATCTCCTGGTACGGGCGTGATTGCCGGTGGCGCCGTTCGCGCGATTGTTGAAGCGGCCGGTATCCAGGACATTTTAACGAAATCAATGGGGTCGGCGAATCCTCACAATGTAGTGAAGGCTACTATGGTTGCCTTGTCCAAACTAATGGAAGTCTCGGTGGTTGCCCGCAACCGGGGACTATCGGTTTCTGAAGTCTTTAATAAAACAATTACAGCTTAGCGAAAATGGCCAAAGTTAAGAAAATCAAGATTACCCAGGTGCGGAGTGCTATTGGACGAATCGGGAAGCAGAAGAAGACTCTGCAAGCACTGGGCCTAAGGCGAATCAATCATTCTGTCGTGCACAATGAGACGCCTCAGATCACAGGAATGATAAACAAAGTGAATCACCTGGTTGTGACCGAATCTGCGTAGGTTGAGGATAAAGTTATGGATTTAGGTAGCCTGAAATATGCTCCCGGCTCTGTCAAGAGACGCAAGAGGATCGGGCGTGGCCCGGGCTCGGGCTCGGGTAAAACCGCGGGTCGCGGGCATAAGGGGCAGCGTTCTCGTGCCGGTTCTAAGAAACGTGCGTGGTTCGAGGGCGGGCAAATGCCCCTGCAGCGAAGATTGCCGAAACGTGGTTTTACCAATATCTTCAAGAAAGAGTTTCAGATTTTGAATATTAAAGACTTGGACAGATTAGAAGAATTGCAAGGCGTGACACCAGAGGTTCTTTTTGAAAAAGGGTTTGTTAGCAAAAAGAACGTGCCGGTAAAAATACTCGGCGATGGCGAGTTGAAGAAAGCTGTTGAGATTTCAGCCCATGCTTTTAGTGCTTCCGCGAAAGAAAAGATCGAAAAAGCTGGTGGGAAGGTCACGGTGCTATGATTCAGAGTTTTCAAAGTCTGTTCAAGATTCCTGAACTTAAGCAGCGTATTATTTTTACATTGGCTATTTTGATCGTTTATCGTATCGGTGGCCACGTTCCGATTCCTGGGATCAACAGTGAGGCGTTGTTGGCCTTTTTTAGCGAGGCCAGCCAGGGAGGCGGACTCTTGGGTCTTTACGATTTGTTTGCCGGCGGCGCTTTTAGCCGCGCCACGGTTTTTGCACTCGGAATCATGCCCTATATTTCGGCGTCCATCATTATCCAGTTGTTGGGTGCCGCGGTGCCCTATTTTCAGAAGCTGCAGAAGGAAGGTGAGGAGGGGCGCAAGAAGATTACGCAATACACCCGTTACGGCACCGTCGCTATTGCGACCATGCAGGCCTATGGTGTCAGCATTTTTCTCGAAAGTATCCGGACCAACGTCGGGGCGGCGGTTGTACCTGATCCGGGCTTTGGATTTCGCCTTTTGACGATGATCACGCTTTGCGCCGGGACGATTATGATCATGTGGTTGGGTGAGCAGATCACCGAGCGCGGCATCGGCAATGGTATTTCTCTGATCATTTACATTGGTATCATTGCCACGTTTCCCAACGCCATGCTTGACGAGTATCAACAGATCGCCGGCGGCAACAGAGCGATCCTGACGGAAGTATTTCTCCTCGGCGTAATGGTTCTGACCATCGCCGGCGTTGTGGCGTTGACTCAGGGCACCAGAAAAATTCCGGTACAGTATGCAAAGCGCGTTGTTGGTAGAAAGATCTATGGCGGGCAGAGCACGCACATCCCGTTGCGCGTGAATACGGCGGGCGTGATGCCGATCATTTTTGCGCAGTCGATCATGTTCGTGCCACAGACGGCGCTGTCATTTTTCCCTAACAATGAAATCATGAACTCGCTTGCGCGCTATTTCACCTTTGATTCCGCTGTCTACTGGGCTATCTACGGTACGCTCATTGTATTTTTTACATACTTTTACACCGCGATCGCTTTCAACCCTGTGGATGTGGCGGACAATATGAAGAAGTATGGCGGTTTTATTCCCGGCGTTCGACCGGGCAAGAGGACAGCCGAGTTCATCGACAATATTTTGACCAGGATTACTTTGCCGGGTTCGTTTTGTTTGGCTTTTGTGGCGATTTTGCCATACATCATCACCAGATTTGTAAACGTTTCATTCAACTTTGCATCCTTCTATGGCGGCACATCTTTGCTTATTATCGTCGGTGTTTCGCTCGATACGTTGCAGCAACTTGAATCGCATTTACTGATGCGCCATTATGATGGGTTTATGAAAGGCAGCGGAAAAATCAAAGGTAGAAAAAGATTCTAAGTTGATCAATATTAGAAGCAAACGCGAGATAGACTTAATCCGCAATAGCTGCCGAATCGTTGTTGAAGCCTTGGACCTTGCGTCCGAATTGGTCCGCCCAGGCGTTTCTACTCAGGTGATTGACGACAGAATAGACAAATACATTTTATCTCAAGGTGCACGTCCGGCTTTTAAAGGATACAATGGTTTTCCGGCGAGTTCTTGTATTTCCGTTGAAGATGAGGTTGTACACGGGATTCCGGGAAACCGGATTTTGAGGCAGGGAGATATTGTCAGCGTTGATGTAGGCGTTGAATGTGAGGGTTTCTTTGGTGACAGCGCACGGACTTTTTCAGTCGGAGAAATAAGTCCAGAAAAATATCGATTGATGCAGGTGACCAAGGAGTCGTTGTACGATGGTCTGAGTAAGGTTCAAGCCGGCGTTCGGTTATCAAATGTTTCGCACGCTATTCAGACCAAAGTTGAGAGTGCTAATTTCTCCGTAGTGCGGGATCTTGTAGGACACGGAATTGGTCAGAAGTTGCATGAGGATCCGCAAATTCCAAATTTTGGCGCTCCTAATTCCGGCCCTAGATTGAAGGCGGGAATGGTTCTTGCTATAGAACCGATGGTAAATATGGGCACCCACGAGGTGAAAACAAGGGCGGATAATTGGACCGTAATGACTCAGGACGGGTTACCGTCGGCACACTTTGAACACACGGTCGTTGTTACAAACGATGGCCTGGAAATTTTAACAGTGTTGAACTAAGAATATGGCGAAAGAAGCCCCAATCAAAGTGGACGGCACAATCTTTGAAACTTTGCCGAACGCAACTTTCAGAGTTGAACTCGAAAATGGTCACAAAGTGCTGGCGCATATTTCCGGAAAGATGAGAATGCATTTTATTAAGATTCTTCCCGGCGATAAGGTGACTCTGGAATTGTCACCTTATGATTTAAGCCGTGGCCGAATCATTTATCGTTACAAGTGAGGCGAATGTTATGAAAGTTCGTTCTTCGTTAAAAAAGATTTGTGACAACTGTAAAATTATCCGCCGGAAAGGCCGGGTCATGATTATTTGCAAGAACCCGCGCCACAAGCAGCGACAGGGTTAGGGTTTTATTTAGTCACTGAATACTTGGAGGACTGTTTTGGCCAGAATAGCTGGAGTTGATTTACCAAAGGATAAGCGAGTTGTGATCGGATTGACTTACATCTTTGGAATAGGGGCGTCGAGTGCTAGGAAGATTCTGTCTGAGGCGGGGGTCAGCGCCGAAACGCGTGTGAATGATTTATCCAATGATGAGATTGCCAAGATCAGGGGGGTGATTACCGAAACCTTTAAGGTAGAGGGCGCGTTGCGAACAGAGGTCACAATGAACATTAAACGCCTGATGGATATCGGTTGCTATCGCGGGTTGCGACATCGCCGAAACTTGCCCGTGCACGGACAACGGACACACACGAACGCACGCACCCGTCGCGGCAGACGTATGGCAGTGGGCGGCAAGAAGAAGTAAAATTGTTTGATTAACAAAGGGAAGACGAATGGCATCTCCTAAAAAGAGTAAATCCAAGAAAAAAGAGAGGGTTGAGGCAAATGGTGTTGCCCACATAAAAGCGACTTTTAATAACACCATCGTAACTCTCACGGATCAGTACGGCAATGTTATTTCCTGGGCGTCTGCAGGGAAGATTGGCTTCAAAGGTTCCAGAAAGAGCACCCCGTTTGCGGCACAACTCTCTGCCGAATCCGCTGCGAAAGAGGCAAAGGAACTCGGTCTTAAGCGAGTTGAGGTTTTGATAAAGGGTCCTGGCTCTGGAAGGGAGTCGGCAGTCAGGTCTTTGCAAGCGGCTGGTCTTGAGATTACGGCGATTAAAGACGTGACCCCGATTCCCCATAATGGCTGTCGGCCACCAAAGCGCAGGCGCGTTTAATTCTAAATATCGGAGGTTAAAGGAGTTAATGGCAAGATATATAGGCCCTGTTTGTAAGCTATGCAGGAGGGAGGAGCAGAAACTTTTTCTCAAAGGTTCCAAATGTACGTCACCAAAGTGCCCGTTGGAGAAGAAGTCCTATCCTCCGGGTCAGCACGGAACACGCAGGCGTTTCAAGCAGTCTGAGTATGGAATTCAGTTGCGTGAAAAGCAAAAAGTTAGAAGAATGTATGGTCTTCTGGAAACGCAGTTCAGAAATTATTTTGAGAAGGCCGAAAGGCAAAAGGGGATCACCAGCGAGAATTTGCTGCAACTGCTAGAGCGTCGTTTAGACAACATTGTATATCGACTTGGTTTTGCACCATCGCGTAGAACTGCGAGACAACTGGTGAGCCATCGCCATTTCCTGGTGAACGACAAGCGTGTAAACATTCCGTCTTACATCCTGATGCCCGGCGATGTTGTCCGCGTGAAAGACAAAAGTAAGAAGCTTGAACTCATTCATAATTCGATGAAAAAAATTCGTGAGGGGAAGTTACTGTCGTGGTTGGATTTAGACAAAGCCGGCATGCAGGGCACTTTGTTGAGCAACCCGAGCAGAGCGGACATTCCGCTGGAAGTAAACGAATCATTGATTGTGGAATTGTATTCCAAGTAATCTTAATTAGTATAGTACGGAGAGTATTGAATATGAATTGGCCCAGTCTTCAAATGCCACAGAGCATTGAAATTGATGACTCAAGTTATTCAAATACACACGGAAAATTTACTTTGCAACCGCTGGAAAGAGGATTTGGCGTGACCATCGGGAATTCTCTCAGGAGGATTCTGCTTTCATCGCTTCCTGGCGCCGCAATTTCAATGATCCGTGTTGATAATGTTTTGCATGAGTTCTCGACCATTCCGGGCGTTGTTGAAGACGTCACAGACATGATTTTGAATTTGAAGGAAGTGCGCTTAAAACTGTTGACAAAACGTCCGGAGAAAGTCGTGGTTAGCCTGAAAGGTCCCGGAGAGTTTAAGGCCGGCGATATCCAAAACGGCACCACAGAGTTTGAGATATTGAATCCGGAAAAACACATCGCGACCCTGAACAAGGATGCCAAATTCGATCTTGAGTTGAGGATATCCCGTGGTCACGGTTACGTGCCTGCCGAACAGAATAAACTGCCTGACCAGCCCATCGGTGCGATTCCCATCGATTCCATCTATACCCCGATCCGGAAAGTTACTTACCATATTGAAAATACACGTCTCGGAGACCGGACCGACTATGAGAAACTGACTCTCGAGGTTGAAACAGATGGCAGCGTGACGCCTGATGACGCGCTCACCTATGCCGCAAAAATCTTGAAAGACCATATTCAGCTATTTATCAATTTTGATATTGAGCCTGAAGAAGAAGAGCCGGTAGAAGTCGATGAAGAGGTTTTGAAAGTTCGTAAGTTGCTAAAGATGCCGGTTGATGAACTGGAATTGTCTGTTCGTTCTTACAATTGTCTAATGGCGGCCAACATCAAGACGATCGGGGATCTTGTCAAGCGCGATGAGCCGGAAATGCTGAAGTTCCGCAATTTCGGCCGGAAGTCGCTGCAGGAGTTGACTAAAATTCTCGACGAAAAAGGTCTTCAGTTTGGCATGGACATGGAAAAGTACTTGAAAGGCGATACTGAGTAAAGGGTAGGAAGATGCGCCATAGAAAAGCACACAAGAAGCTCGGAAGAACGACAAGCCACAGAAAAGCGATGATTTCAAATGTGGCAACGTCTTTGTTTGAACACAAACAGATAAGAACAACCACCCCCAAAGCCAAAGAAGCCCGCAAAACCGTCGAACGGCTGATAACATTTGCCAAACGCGGTTCCCTGGCTGATAGGCGGCAAGCCCTCAAGGTCTTGCACGACCGGAAAGTAGTCAAGAACCTGTTTGACGAAATTGCGCCCGTCTACAAGGGCAGGGATGGTGGCTACACACGGGTCATCAAACTTGGCCGCCGTCGCGGCGACGGTGCAGAGATGGCCATTTTGGAGTTGGTTGGCTTCGAGGGAACCGTCCTCGAAAAGCAGAAGGGCCAGGAGGAAGTGAAAGCCAAGAAGCAAAAGAAGAAAGAGAAGGAGGCGGAGGAGCAAGAAAAGGCCGAGAAAACCGAGGAAGCCGAAGCTTAACGCTGATCTCTGCGAGCATGAATTGCTTTGATTTTTATAAGCCGATTGTTTAAACTTAGCAGTTGGCTTTTTTGTTAAATGCCTTGTCAAGATACTATTCCTGATTCTTCAGCCAGATTTGTTATGAAGGGTGGCCATTCTGCTATTCGTGCCCCACGGGGTACTTCTGTCAGTTGCAAAGGTTGGGCACAGGAAGCTGCCTTGCGGATGCTCATGAACAATCTGGATCCCGAGGTTGCGGAAGACCCTGAGCATCTGATCATTTATGGCGGTACTGGTCGTGCAGCGCGCAACTGGAGGTGCTATGAGCAAATCGTCCAATCGCTTCGTGCGCTTGAAGATGATGAGACCTTGATGATCCAGTCTGGCAAGCCGGTGGGTGTTTTCAAGACGCATCCATATTCACCCCGTGTATTGATCGCAAACTCGCTTCTGGTGCCCGCATGGGCAACATCTGAGTACTTTCGCGATCTGGAGGACAAAGGGCTAATCATGTATGGACAGATGACGGCCGGAAGCTGGATCTACATCGGAAGTCAGGGCATCCTGCAGGGTACTTACGAAACCTTCGCTGCCGCCGCCAGGAAGCATTTTGCGGGCGCTTTGAAAGGCAAGTTGGTCGTTTCCGGCGGAATGGGGGGAATGGGGGGTGCGCAACCGCTCGCTGCCACCATGAACGGTGCTGTCTTTCTCGGTATCGAAGTCGATGAGTCACGCATCAAGCGGCGGCTGCAGAGCCGTTATTGTGACAAGATGACCCGTGACCTGGATGAAGCGCTCAAGATTGTGCTGGTCGCAAAAGAGCGCAAAGAGGCTGTATCAGTCGGTCTGGTCGGTAATTGTGCGGAAGTGCTGCCAGAGCTTATCAAACGCAAAGTGGTCCCTGACATGCTAACCGACCAGACTTCTGCGCATGATGAGTTGAACGGCTATGTGCCGGCCGGCATGAACTTTACCGAGGCGCTTGAACTGCGCGCCAGCGAGCCGGAGGAATACATAAAACGAAGTTACGAGACGATGGTTACGCACGTAAAGGCCATGCTTGAATTGCAGAGGCTTGGCGCCGTGACGTTCGATTATGGTAACAATCTCCGCGGCCAGGCCCAAAAGGCCGGCTTGAAAGAGGCGTTCGGCTTTCCGGGTTTTGTTCCGGAATATATTCGCCCGCTTTTCTGTGAAGGAAAAGGGCCGTTCCGTTGGGTAGCGCTTTCTGGCGAAGCCAGCGACATCCACCGAACAGATGAGCTGGTTCTGCAGCTGTTCCCTGAGGATAAAGCATTAGCCTGCTGGATCCGGCTGGCCTCGGAAAAGATAGCATTTCAGGGACTGCCTGCGCGAATCTGCTGGCTTGGCTATGGGGAAAGAGCCAGATTTGGACTCGCAATTAACGAGTTAGTGGCAAATGGCGAGATAAAGGCTCCGATTGTCATCGGCAGGGATCATCTCGATACAGGCTCTGTTGCCTCGCCAAATCGTGAGACCGAGGGCATGAAAGATGGCTCGGATGCGATTGCTGACTGGCCTATTCTGAATGCCTTGCTCAACACTGCTTCGGGCGCTACCTGGGTTTCGGTGCACCATGGTGGCGGGGTTGGAATCGGTAATTCAATTCACGCCGGCCAGGTTATCGTTGCAGATGGCACAACCGATGCTGCGGTACGGCTCGAACGCGTTTTGACAAACGATCCGGGTATCGGGGTTGCCCGCCACGCGGACGCCGGCTATGATGAGGCAATTGCCACTGCAGGCAGAAAAGACATTAAGATACCAATGTTGAGAGGGTGATCGGGAAGTGAATCGGCAGAAAGCTGACCTTCTCATAAAGAACTGTGCAGAATTGGCAACACCCCTATCCAGCCAGGAATTCTCACCCGCCAACTTCCAGACCATTGAGGATGCCTCCGTCGCGGCCTATCAGGGCCGGATTGTTGCAGTCGGCCGGCATGTGGAAGTCGCGCCCCGAATTCAGCTTGTTGACAACGCTGAAATTTTCGATGCGACCGACAAGACCTTGACGCCTGGTTTCGTAGATTGTCACACGCATCCTGTTTTCAATGGCACCCGGGAAAATGAATTCGAGATGCGTGTTCTCGGTAAGAGTTATGAGGAGATTGCCATCGCTGGCGGCGGCATTCGTTCAAGCGTCCGCAATCTCCGCCAGGCCAGCAAGGAATTGCTGCTCGAGCAGACAGTCGCCCGGTTGGACAGATTCCTCTCTTTTGGCACCACCACTCTGGAGGCGAAGAGCGGCTATGGCCTGACGTTGGATGATGAAGTCAAAATGCTGGAGGTCATTTCTGAGGCAGACCGGATGCATTCAATTGATCTGGTGCCGACGTTTCTGGGTGCGCATGAGATCCCTGACGAATATCGCGGCAGGAAAGCGGACTACATCGATCTTGTGGTTGCCGAGATGATTCCACGCGTGATTGAGCAGCAGCTGGCAGAATTTTGTGATGTCTTTTGCGAATCTCATGTTTTTTCTGTTGATGAGTCCGCGCACATTCTGGCAAGCGCCAAAGGTGCGGGACTCAAACTCAAGATTCATTCGGAGCAGTTGAACCGAATCGGGGGTACGGTAATGGCGGCTGGGTTGGGCGCAACGTCTGCCGACCATCTGGACTACACCTCGCAGGAAGACTGGGAAGCAATGGGCGAGAATAAGGTCGTGCCGGTCCTTTTACCGGGAGCGGTCTTCTTTCTGGGCAAGAGTAAATATGCGGAAGCGCGCAAAATGCTGGACTTTGGTTTGCCAGTTGCGCTCGCCACTGATCTCAACCCCGGCTCATGCATGACGGAGTCGATGCCGATGATGCTAACCCTCGCGTGTTTGCACCTGGCGCTACGTCCCTCCGAGGCTTTGACGGCGGCGACCTATCACGCCGCCCTCGCAATTGACAGAGGGAACTTAGTCGGCAGTATCGAAGTAGGAAAGAAAGCTGATTTGGTGATATGGAATTGTCCCAACCACAAACACTTGCCGTATCATTTTGGCGTCAACCTGGTGAAGGCGGTCGTCAAATCCGGCAAGATAGTCTGTGAGAATAGAGAGTAGACTGACCCTTGAATCACATAAGGATATCGGAATAGGATGTTTCTTAATAGTCTGAAAATGAAGCTGCCGCCTGCACTGTGCCTCTTGCTTGTCGTCGTTATCGGATGTAGAGAAGACAACGCACTGCAGGGGTTCGACCTTCTGACCGCGCCCAACGGCCAGAGAGCAGTGGACACAACGACCGTCCGGGTACTAGTAGAAGCCACGTTCCAGGATACTCTCACAGCAACCGGCTCAAGCATTTTTCTTGACTTGGGACAAATAGATAATGTTCAGTCGCGAGCGTTGTTAAGATTCAAGGCCGTTCCGGACTCGATAGATATCAGCAAGGTCACGCTCATTTTGGATACAAACACGATCATTGCGCAAGGTCAGACCAAGTCGAGGTTTCTCGCCAGCGTGCACCGGGTGACCAGCGATTGGGAGGAAAGTACAGTTACTTCTGAAGACTTTGGGGATGCGTTCGAACTCGCCGCTCTGGGAGAAGCTGAGATCGTGTCAACCGGCGCTGTCGTTACAGGATTTGATACCCTGTCGACAGAATCCATCCGATTTGAATTCAATCAAGATGGCGTGGACCTGGTTAGCGACTGGGCCGATACAACTTTGCCCGACAACTTTGGCATTCTAATCGATTTCGATGATGCGGAGTTCGTTAAAGAGTTCATTGCGGGAAACAGTGCCTTCAACCAGCCGCGATTGGAGATCGTTGGTTTGAAATCGAACGGTGAGCAGGATACGGTTCTGACCGTTGTTGATGAGGACGCCTTTCTGGCAAGAGAAATGTCTGAGCTACCCGGAGGACCATTGTACATTGACAACGTCTTCAGTTGGCAAACTGTTCTGCAATTCGACTTGTCTGAGATTCCCCGCGAATCAACCATAAACGAAGCCATTTTAGAAATTGATGTGGACAAGAGCGTTACTCAAGTGAAGAACAGCGGTTTCAGTATCAGAATCGATCTCCTGTCCGCGCCGTATGTGCCACCGACTTCATTCAAGATCGATTCAACGTTTTTTCCATTTGCAGCACTTGTTGTTCCCACCACCGGTACGATGACGACAGTGCTGACAAGCCTGGTACAGTTTTGGGTGACGGGTGATATAGAAAACAACGGGATTATCCTCAGGGCTGTGAACCCGGGGAGTGATGTAACGAGAGTGGCGCTGCATTCCGGCCAGTCCAACCCTGGCCGGGGGCCTAGACTCAAGTTGAAATTCTCATCATCATCCATAGATTAGAGCTGGATAGAAAGCGAGCTTCTTATGGTGACAGGTATTCACAAAAGCGTGTTCGGACTTTTCGTTGTGTTGGTGCTCAGCGGGTCCGCGCGGGCGCAATCGTATTATTCACAGACCGATGCCGGTCTTGTGAATTATTTCATCAGCGGTCAGAGTGCCGGCATGGGCGGCGCCGGGATCGCAATTGCGGATAAATTGACCATGAATTTTGTGAATCCTGCGGCCTTGATCAATTTGCCGGTGTCATTTCTTTCAGGAAATTTCAGACATGAAGCCACCAATGTTCATGCAGAGAGCATCGACGGGTCTATTTCAGACACAAATATCGCGGGTGTTCAATTTCATGTGCCTTTGAGGAAGGAGAGAATCTCGCTGTCACTGGGAGTTTATCCCACCACTATCATTGAGTATTTTTTTGAAGAAGAAGGCTCCGCCGGCTCAGAGCCGTTTGTCTCGACGGTCGAGGGGGACGGAGGAATAAATACCGCTTTTCTGAGTTTTGCAATTCGTCCGTTCAGCAGGCTCTCCTTGGGCATATCCACACTGTACCATTTTGGTAAACTCCGGGATAGATGGCAGGTGACTTTTAATGAAGGCTCCGGGTTGGTGAACACCCAGCAGGAGGTCGCGGACGGTTTTACGACAGGCAATATAAGGCTGGGTTTGCAGTATCGGATCAGGAAGGGGTGGCACATCGGGGCAGTTTATACGCCCTCAGTCACACTCAATATAACCAGGTCAGTGACGTTGCGGAACATTTCTAAGTTGGAAGATTTCGAAAAGAGGGAACTTGAACTGCCAGAAGCATTTGGGGTGGGCACTGCCTTCTTTCTTAGCCGAAAATTACTCATCGCGGCTGACTATTACGTCGAAAGGTGGAGTGACGTTGAAGCGAGTAGTTATGTCAACGATAGCCAGAGAATTGGCGTGGGCTTTGAGTATTCCGGCAGAGGAACAGGACTTGCAAGCTCGTACTGGAGCAAAATGGCTTTTCGTGCCGGCTTTTACTACCGGAATTTGGGAATCGAAGCCCCCGTTGGGGTCAGCGTAACGGAAGTATTTGGAACAATTGGAGTTGGATTTCCGATGAAATGGAGTGCAAGCAGAATCGATCTCTCGCTTGAATTTGGACAAAGAGGCTCTCTGCCGGACAATCCGTTTAAGGAGAATGTCATTCGTTTTTCTGGCAGCATAACTGTGGGTGAACGTTGGTTTTACCGGAAGCCGAGACGATGAGGTTGCAAAATAATTTGCTTGCATTTCGGTCAAAATATTACTATCCTTTAACCTTGCTAACTTCCTTTTGCGATAACCATTTATCTACCGTATAAAAACATGCCAATAAATCCATTGGACAATAACCCTCGGGAGGGATTGACCGTGAACCAAGCAACATTTTTCAAGGTGACCAGAAGCATAATTGTCGGTGGGCTAATTTTTATCATGACCATAGTGTTATCCCTGAATGTGCTTACGGCAGAAGCATATGCCCAGAAAAAAAAGAAGAAGGGTGAGAGCAACGGTGAAGTCGATGCGGAGATGGCCAGGAAGAAGTACATTTTTGAACTAAACAAGAGCTGGAGTTTTGGTTACGAAAACTACAAGAATAAGCAATATCCGAGTTCTGCGAAGCATTTTTGGCGCGTTGTAAAGTTGGATACCATAAACAGGTTCCCGAAAGTGTATCGCTATATGGGAGACTGTTACCTCAAAATGGACAACCCGGACAGCGCGCAAGTCGTTTTCGAGTTGGGGAGCAAAAAACATCCTGACGACGCGCATCTGCACAGGATGGTGGGCTTTCTAAAGTCGCAGCGGGGGCAGGTTGATGAGGCCATCATTGAGTATGAGAAAGTCGCAGAACTTAAGCCCGAATCAGTGGATGATTTAAGGCAGCTCGCCGCTCTGTACGTGAAGGCGGATCGCATAGATGACGCCATCGCGACCTACGACAAGATTCTTACTCTCAACCCAGATGATCTTGATGCGCAGAATAATCAAGCCGCGTTGATGAGTATGACCGGTGACATAGAAGGTGTCATCGCCAACAAGGAGAAGATTCGTGCTCAAGATCCGCAGCACAGTCGGGTAAGGTTTGACTTGGGCAAACTGTATTTTGATAACGGGGACTACGAGAAGTCCATCGAACTGTTCAATGAGTTTCTCACCCTGAGTCCTAATGATGCCGCTGCGATGAAGTATATTGGTGACTCATACAACAATCTGGAACGTTACAATGATGCCATCGCCCAATCCAAGAAGATACTCAAGAATCAACCCAACAACAAGGAAGTGATGGTAGACATCAGTCGCAGCTACAAAGAGTTAGGCCGGTTCAGCAGCGCACGGCTTTACGCCAATAAGGCGCGGGCCGTTGACCGCAGCTACGGCCTGGGTTGGATAGCACTTGGGGAAGCGTATGAAGCTTCAGCGGAACATTGCGTCGGTCAAAAAGACGGCAAGGTCGAGTTCAACGACAAACTGGTTTATAAACTCGCTGCCATCCAGTACGAAAAGGCGCGCAATGATCTGGCCTACCGTCAGGAGGCAGAGCGCCACTTGAGTTTTGTGCAAGCTGTTTTGCCGACGGCTGATGACTATTTCATGCACAAGAACCAAAGCAAACCGACTGGCGAATGCTACGACTGGCTTAACTAAGCGGTTTTCAGAGTGAATGAAATTGAGCGCACAGATCCTGAGCTGTATGAAGCCGTCATAAACGAGACCAGGCGCCAGAACAGCACGCTGGAGTTAATCGCATCGGAGAACTTTGTCAGCCTTGCGGTCCTGCAAGCCGCCGGCCAGGTGATGACTAACAAATACGCCGAAGGCTATCCGGGGAAACGCTATTATGGTGGTTGCGAATTTGTAGATGTTGCTGAAAATCTGGCGCGTGAGCGTGCAAAGAAATTGTTCAGCGCTGACTACGTTAACGTCCAACCGCATTCCGGCTCACAGGCAAATATCGCTGCTTATTTTTCCGTCCTGAAACCAGGGGATAAAATTCTGGGCATGGATCTGTCCCACGGCGGCCACCTGACACACGGCAGTCCGGTCAATTTTTCCGGGCGAATTTTTGATGTCAGTTTCTATGGTGTGGAGAAGTCTACTGGCCGAATTGATCTAAACCTTGTGGACGATATTGCTTCGAGTATTCGCCCAAAACTGATCATAACCGGCGCCAGT
Organism: Caldithrix sp.; assembly: GCA_004357015.1. Classification (GTDB taxonomy): domain Bacteria; phylum Zhuqueibacterota; class Zhuqueibacteria; order Oceanimicrobiales; family Oceanimicrobiaceae; genus CR04bin15. The sequence continues at coordinate 9,071 of SMXE01000240.1, read as the reverse complement.
GCCTATTCCAGAAAAATCGACTATGAGGGGTTTCGTCAGATAGCAGACAAAGTAGGCGCTTACTTGCTTTGTGATATGGCTCATCCTGCGGGCCTCATTGCCAGCGGTCTCTTGCCAAGTCCTGTGCCGCACTGTCATTTTGTGACGACCACGACGCATAAGACGCTTCGCGGCCCCCGCGGAGGTATGATTATCGTTGGGAAGGATAGTGAAAACGATCTTGGCTTTGCTACGCCAAAAGGCAGGGTCAAGCTGTGGTCTGAGGTGGTTGATTCCAATGTGTTCCCCGGCTTTCAGGGTGGGCCTTTGATGCACATAATCGCAGCGAAAGCTGTTGCCTTAAAAGAAGCGCTGGAGCCCAGCTTCAGAGGTTATTCAGCGCAGGTCATCAAGAACGCGCAGGCTCTGGCAACCAAGCTTGGAGAACGCGGATATGAGGTGGTCTCGGGCGGCACTGACACTCACCTGCTATTGATTGATCTTAGGAGCAATGAATTGACCGGCAAAGAGGCGGAAACGAGACTTGAGGAGGCGGGCATCACGGTCAACAAGAATATGGTTCCTTTCGACTCACAGAGTCCTTTTGTAACGAGTGGTATTCGAATTGGAACGCCCGCGTTGACGACGCGAAATATGAAAGAATCGGAGATGGAGCAGATCGCCTTTCTTATCGATAGAATCCTCAGCAACATTAACGATGACACCGTTTTGGGTGCGGTTCGAGGTGAAGCGAGCGATCTGTGTTCACAATTTCCGCTGTATGAGGTCTAACACCCCGATCACATGCGTTGCCCCTTTTGCAAATTTGATGACAGCAAGGTCATCGATTCCCGTGCCAGCAACCAGGGCCGGGTTATTCGTCGCCGCAGAGAATGTTTGGAGTGTGGTCGGCGGTTTACGACCAAAGAGCATGTAGAAGAGGCGCCGCTGATGGTGGCCAAGTCTGATGGCCGGCGTCAGATTTATGACCAGGAGAAGCTTAAGGCAAGTATCCAGATTGCCTGCAATAAGCGCCCGATTTCTACTGCTAAGATAGACGAAATCGTGAGCGCGATAGAAGGCCGGCTTCGCGATCAATCGCAAGAGGAAGTGCAGTCGAGGCAGGTCGGCGAGTTGGTGATGCAGTATCTTAAAGATCTTGACGAAGTAGCCTACGTCAGATTTGCCTCCGTTTACCGGAATTTTCAGGACAAAGAAGAGTTTATGACCGAACTTCAGGAGCTTGAAAGGTAAACGCATTACCCGTCAGTTTTGTTTCTGGTGAGAGCAGATACCCAGCTTTCAGAAATCGATGAAGGTTGCGGCTATTTGCTCTTTTGCGTTAATCAGGTATGAATTCGGATTATGGAATCGGCCTCGAAGACAAAAGACAAAGAAATGCCTTTTCTTGACCATCTGGAAGAACTCAGATGGCGATTGATCAAGTCCATTGTGACCATAGTGGTCGTAAGTATCGGCGCCTATGCTTTCTCCGAAACAATTCTGAATGTTTTGACCCGGCCCTATAACGAGGCGATTGCTTATCTTGGTAAGCCGGAAACGCAGAAGCTAATTTTTTTGACGCCCACTGGAGGATTCATGATCAGAATCAAGCTTTCGGTCTTCATGGGTTTCTTGATAGCACTTCCGGTGATATTTTACCAATTCTGGCAGTTTATCATGCCAGGGCTTCTGCAGAAAGAAAAAAAGTATTTCCCCTTGATAGTTTTCTTTTCTACGATTTGTTTTCTCAGTGGCGCCATATTCTGTTATTACGTTGTTTTGCGGTTTGGTCTGCGGTTTCTGCTCGGGTTCGAGACAGCCGACATGATAGCGACGATTGCGGTGAATGAGTATCTGCAGTTCATCACGATGCTCATTTTCGTGTTCGGGATGGTTTTCGAGATGCCGGTTTTGTCATTTTTTCTGACAAAAATAGGGCTGGTGACGCCGCCATTTTTGCGGCATTACAGGCGTCACGGAATCGTTATGATGGTGATTGTTTCCGCCGTGATAACGCCTCCTGACATTTTCACGCAAATTCTCCTGGCAGGACCTCTTATCGTTCTGTATGAATTGAGTATCCTGGTGTCAAAAGTAACCCTCGGTAAGGCTAAGGAGGCTTAGATGGCGATCAAGTTGGCTTGCTGCGTGGTCGACATACTACGGAGACAACAATAATGTCAATCAAACCGGATAATTGGATCAGGCGGATGGCCGCTGAGCATGATATGATTGATCCATTCGTCGATGGTCAGGTGAGAGACGGGGTCATATCTTACGGTCTGTCTTCTTATGGCTATGATGTTCGTATTGCCGATGAATACAAAATTTTCACAAACTTGAACTCGACCATTGTTGACCCTAAGCATTTCGATTCTAAATCTTTTGTCGATTTTCAGGGCGATATCTGTATCGTGCCGCCGAATTCTTTTGCATTAGGACGGACAGTCGAGTATTTAAGGATTCCAAGAAAGATAATGACGATCTGCGTAGGAAAGTCCACATATGCGCGTTGCGGCATCATAACTAACGTCACCCCGTTGGAGCCTGGCTGGGAGGGATACGTCACGCTTGAAATATCCAACACGACGCCGCTGCCGGCAAGAATTTATTCCGGGGAAGGAATCGCCCAGCTCTTGTTTTTCGAAAGCGACGAAGAATGCAGCCAGTCCTACAGTGACAAGAAAGGAAAATATCAAAGGCAGGTCGGTGTGACTTTGCCTAGGGTTTGAAGCGTATGCGTCACGAGCATGATAACAACAATTTCGACGTCGATTTGCATTTGCACACGACTCGCTCCGATGGTAGCCTTACGCCCGAGGAAGTTGTTGAAAAGGCGTTGGCCGGTGGGCTGCGTGCGATTGCGCTCACTGACCATGACGATATTGGCGTGTTCCCCGACATCATAGAATACGCCAAAGTTCAAGGGCTTGAGGTTCTGCCAGGCGTAGAGCTGAGCGTTCATTTCAGGAATCGCGACATCCATATTCTGGGATATTGCTTTGATGCAGAGGACCAGGGGTTGCAGGACTACCTCAGTATCTTCAAAGAGGAAAGAACAAGCCGGGCGAGGCGGATCGTTGACAAACTATTAGAAATGGGGATCGCTATTTCATTTGAGGAGGTTATGAGCACATCGGGTGAGGGCTCGGTAGGACGGCCGCACATCGCTCGTTTGTTGGTAGAGCACGGGTACGTTTACTCATTCAATGAGGCATTCGACAAATTTATTGGCGATGGCAGGCCGGCGTATGTGCAAAAGTATCGACTGGAGATACAGCAAGCGCTCAAACTGATACGAAATGCCGGCGGTGTCTGTTCGATTGCGCATCCTGGAATCCAGTTGAGTGACGACGATGTGATTGCGCTGGTCAAACACGGTGCGGGGGCGATTGAAGTCATTCACCCGAAACACGACCAGAAAAAAACCCGCTGCTATGCCCGTATAGCCGAAGAACTCGATGTCATAGGCACTGGAGGCTCGGATTTTCACGGCGGGAAAAATGGTAGCCTTAATTTTGGGAGATACAACGTATCTTATCAGGTTGTGAGCAGATTAAAGGCAATTTCCGGATATTACAAAACCAGGTCGGTTTGAGCTACACATGATCGTTGAGAGACTTGAAGTCGGTGCTTTTGCGGAAAATTGTTACATCGTCGGATGCGAGGAAACCCATCACGGCGTTGTTATTGATCCCGGTGACGAGGTTGATCGCATCATCGGCCGGATTGGACAGCTTCATCTGGACATCCAGTTTGTGCTGCTGACACACGCACATCTCGATCACGTAAAGGAGTTGAATGCTTTCAAGAGGGAAATAGATGTGCCGGTCTTGATGCACAAGGATGACCTGTTCTTGCTTGAGAGTCTCCCGGAACAGGCTGCGGCATTTGGCATGGTCGCATCCGGAATTCCGGCGATTGACCGGTATGTGGATGAGGGTGAAGCCGTTGACTGCGGCAAGTTACGTTTCGAGATTCTACACACACCGGGTCATTCACCGGGCAGTGTGACTTACGTCGAAAAAGGGGTCGCGTTTGTGGGCGACGTTCTGTTCGCAGGTTCTATCGGTCGAACGGATCTGCCTGGCGGGGATTTCGAAACTTTGATGCGTTCTATTCGCGCCAAGTTGCTTCCACTGGGTGACGGGACCGATGTTTATTCGGGCCACGGACCGCCTACCACTATTGGCAGAGAGCGGCAATTCAACCCGTTCCTTACCAATACTTAAAGGATTGAGTATTCAAAGCAAAAGGACAAACTAACAGATGAGCACAAATGTCACCTTAGAAACTGTTAAGAATGACCCGCAAGTGCAAGCCTACATTCGGCGCGCCGATCAGAACCTAGAAGTTGTTGGGTACACGGAGCACGGGCCGCGACATTGCGGCCTTGTGGCTAAGGTTGCGCGCCGGACTTTGCTGGAACTATGCTTGACGGAACGCGAGGCAGAACTTTCGGCCATTGCGGGCTATCTGCACGATATCGGAAATGTGTTTAACCGAATCAATCATCCCTACACGGGTGCGGTTCTTGCTCATAGCTTGCTGCGCGATGTTGGGATGGAGCTCGACGAGATAACCACCATTGTGGCAGCAATCGGGAATCATGATGACGATGGCTGGGAACCGATTAGCAGTATATCTGCTGGCTTGATTCTAGCTGACAAATCGGATGTACACAAATCCCGCGTCAGAAACCCTGATATGATCAAGTTTGATATTCACGACCGTGTGAACTACGCAGTGAATAAGTCGTTCCTGAAGATCGATAAAGAGCACAAGACCATCACGCTGGCCCTGACGATCGATCTGGAAATTTCCTCTGTGATGGAGTATTTTGAGATATTCTTGAATCGAATGCTATATTGCAAACGTGCAGCGAATTTTCTTGGCACGCAGTTTAGTCTGGTCGTAAATGAAAATGAGTTGCTCTGAGTATTGTATGCGGAACTGAGTTCAAAAATAACTTGCTAGTTATCCTGTATTTTGTTATACTAAACTTTATTTGGGCAATGAGAAGGGATAGAAATGTCCCTTTTTGTTTGCCATTTGCTTGTTCTTTGACAGTCTCTCACGCTCAACGTGTCTTGGCAAGTTTTGGTAAACCTAAACCATAGGAGCATTTGTAATTTGGTGAAAATGAAAAAGGAAATCATTATAAATTCGTCGATTGGGGAAACAAGGATTGCCATCTTGGAAAACAAACACCTGATTGAGCTTTTCGTTGAGCAGCCTCAGCATGAGAGGATGGTAGGTGACATCTATCTTGGAAGAGTCGTCAATGTGGTTAGAGGCATGCAAGCTGCATTTGTCGACATAGGGCATGGACAGGACGCATTTCTGCATTTTTCGGATATCGGTGATCAACTCCTCGATTACAAGGCGTTCATAGATCTAAACGGAAAAAAGCAAGCTCCGAAGAGAAATTCTCGGCCAATTCCCAGAGAAGGTCAGGAGATTTTAGTCCAGATCATCAAAGAACCTATTAGCAGAAAGGGCGCCAGAGTTTCAACCGAACTTTCATTTCCAGGTCGTTTTCTCGTGATGGTGCCAAATTCTGATGTTGCAGGTGTGTCGAAAAAGATTTACAGGGTCAAAGAGAAACGAAACCTGAAGAAAGTTGTGCGGGACATTAAACCAGAGGGTTTTGGGCTTATCGCTCGAACGGTTGCTGAAACCAAGAGTGAAAAGACGCTAAGAAACGATTTGGATATATTGCTGAAGCAGTGGAAGAAGGTAGAGAGCAAACTCAGAAAAGTGAAGCCGCCTGCATTGATTTACAAGGATGTGACGATGGCATCCAGCGTAATTCGAGATTTGTTCACGAACGACGTCAAGCGCGTTGCAGCCGATTCAAAGAAGCTGTATCGCGAGATTACCCATTATTTGAAGGATGTTGGCTCAACGTTAGAAGACCGGGTGGAGTTGTACAAGGGCAAGAAGCCCATATTTGACCATTTTGGTATAGAAGTCGAGTTTGAGAAAAGTCTTTCCAGAAAAGTTTGGACCCGCAGTGGCGGGCACGTAATTTTTGATCATACAGAGGCCATGACCGCTGTCGATGTCAATAGCGGCAAGTATATTGGCAGGAAACCGCCGGAAGAGAACATTCTTAAAGTCAATCTAGAAGCCGCTAAAGAGATTGCCCGGCAGTTGCGGCTACGTGATATCGGCGGAATCATTGTGATCGATTTCATAGACATGTTGGAGCCAAAGAACAAGAAGAGGCTTTATGATGAGTTTACGAGGGAACTCCGCAAAAGCAGAGCGCAGGTAAATATCGCACCTATCAGTGAATTCGGGCTAATTGAGTTGACGCGTGAACGTGTGAGACCGAGCTTGATTTATGCTTTTAGCGAACCCTGTCCAACATGTGATGGACTCGGACGGGTCATTAACGAGAGCACTGTTCTTACAAAAATAGAACGATGGATCAGGCGGTTCAAGACTGAGAGAAAAGAGTGGTCTTTGCGGTTGATCGTGCATCCGTCAATTGCATCTTATATGAGCGCGGGAATCGTTAGCAATGTAAGGCGGCTGATGTGGAAGTATCGCCTGAAAATTGAAATTGTAAAAGACGATTCTCTCAGGACTGACCAGTTCCGAATAGTACTTAAGAAAGATGGGGAAGATGTGACGGATCAGTTTTCGATTTGATTGTGCCTTAATGAAACTTTATTCTTTTGAATCATACTTTGACCAGGAGGTAGCAGGTAATGTACGCAATTGTCGATATTGCAGGGCAGCAGTTCAGGGTGAGCAAGGGAGATAGCATCCGCGTGCCCAAGCTCGACGGAGATGTTGGCACGGATGTGAACTTTGAGCGAGTGTTGCTGATTTCTGATAAAGGCAGGATATCCGTAGGCCAGCCAGTTGTGGAAGGAGCGAGCGTAAAAGCGAAGATTGATGGTTTCGGGCGCGATCGGAAAGTGACCGTTTTCAAGAAGAAGAGGCGAAAAGGTTACCAGGTTACACGCGGTCACCGTCAGGACTTTACCCACGTGACAATCAAGAGTATTTCCGAAGGCAGCAAGAAGAAGGCAGGAGAAGAATATGGCTCATAAAAAAGGCGTCGGCAGTTCGAGGAACGGCCGCGACAGCAATCCGCAGTTTCTGGGCGTCAAGCGATTTGACGGGCAGTTGGTTTCTGCCGGCAGTATTTTGGTGCGTCAACGAGGAACCAGAATCCATCCCGGAGAGAACGTTGGAATTGGCAGAGACGACACGCTTTTTGCGCTGAGTGAAGGCGTTGTCAAGTTCGAACGAAAGGGACGCTATAAGAAGATGGTAAGCGTCTATTCGAAGTAAGAATGAAAGCCATGAGGCGGCATGTTGCCTCATGGCTTTTTCTTTTGCATCTCGGTCGCGGTTGCTCAAACTGGAAGCAACTCGCGGATGGTTTCATCGTTTTGCGGCAGTTTGCCGCTTTTTTTGTGCACTTTCGGAAGAAGCAACGATTTAATACAAAAACTATGCCACTCCTGAAAATGGTCTTGACAATCAAATGCATTTGCTTTATATTACGTGAACTTTGACGACCCTAACTATTGTCTGAACGAAAAGTCGATCACTCATGTCATTCCGGCGATCTTTGAACCGGAATCTACTGATTTACCGACGAAGGCCGTTTTCGGTCAATCACCAATTAAGCTGGTAGGCGATGAATGAGAATTACAGGTAAAACTGTTGACAAAGTCACACATTTGGCAAAACTGGATTTTGACCCGGAGGCACTGGAAGTGCTTGTCGGCCACTTGGGTGAAATTGTTTCATACATGGAGAAATTAAACGAACTCGAGACCGAGGGAGTCGAGCCTACCTATCACGTCTTGGATTTACGGAACATGATGCGACATGACCTGGTTGGTGAATCGCTAACGCAAAATGAAGTCCTGATGAACGCCCCTCACCCAAAAAACGGGTATTTCAGCGTTCCCAAAGTCATAACAGAAAAGTAGCAATGGCCGTTAGTAAGGATACAAAATATATTTTCATTACCGGCGGAGTGGTATCTTCTCTTGGGAAAGGAATTGCCTCTGCATCAATCGGTCTTTTGCTGAAAATGCGCGGTCTGAAAGTTACCATTCTTAAGCTAGACCCCTACATCAACGTCGATCCGGGCACGATGAGCCCATACCAGCATGGCGAAGTGTATGTGACCGACGATGGTGCGGAAACCGACCTTGACCTCGGCCATTACGAACGCTTCATAAATGAAGACATGACGAGCCAAAATAACACGACAACAGGGCAGATCTACTACTCCGTCATCCAAAAGGAGCGCCGTGGCGATTATCTTGGCAAGACTGTTCAGGTGATTCCGCATATCACCGATGAGATCAAATACAGAATTCGAACCGCCGGCCGCGAAGACGTTATCTACGATGTCGTGATCACGGAAGTCGGCGGGACCATAGGGGACATCGAAAGTCTACCTTTTCTGGAGGCGATCCGACAATTATGCCTCGAAGCCGGACATAAAAACACCATCAATATTCATCTTACGCTGGTACCATACATCAGCGCTGCCGGTGAACTCAAAACAAAACCGACGCAACACTCCGTGATGCGGCTGCGGGAAATAGGGATTCAACCAGACATTTTGCTTTGCAGATGCGAAAGCTCATTGAATTCTGAGTTGAAGGACAAAATAGCGCTCCATTGTAACGTTGTCAAAGAGGCGGTGATCGAAGCGACTGACGTGGACACAATCTATCAGGTGCCGTTGATTTTCGAGAATGGGGGTGTTGGGGATCTTATCACTGAACGTTTGGGAATGAACAAATGTAAACCCGATCTATCGGAATGGCAACGATTCGTACATCGGGTTCAGTGTCCTGAAAAGGAAGTAACCATCGCTATTTGCGGTAAGTATGTGGGGCTGCGAGATTCGTACAAGAGCATCATCGAGTCTTTTGTGCATGCGGGTGCGGCGTGCAATACTGGCGTGATCGTCAAGTGGGTCGATGCGGAAGAGATCGAAGCAGAAGGCATTGGCGAGCGTTTTAGAGGTGTGGCTGGTATTTTGATTCCGGGCGGCTTTGGCAATCGCGGAATCGAAGGGAAGATAGCCACTGCAAGATTTG
>SMXE01000239.1 GCA_004357015.1 Caldithrix sp. | reverse complement strand
CATAAAGTAACTCGTTTTGTTGGAATTCTGCAAGTATTTTCTGCCTACTGCTGGTATAGCGCTTTTTTTGTTCTACTATTAGAGCGCGCTCAAGCGTAGTCCTAGGGGCGAACGGCCGTTCGCCCTACATGCTACCGCACCACCGCAAATTTTCCCGTTTTCTCACCGCCGTCTCCGGTGACATAAAACACGTAAACCCCGGACGCCACCAATTCCCCATCTTCATCGCGCAAATCCCACTCTATACCGCCGTTGCCGTCGGTTTCTTCCAATGTCCTGAGCAGCCGGCCCGAAGTATCCAGGATGCGCACTGTGGCTTGTGCCGTCAGACCGGCGATGGTGACGAAGTCCTGGGCCGAGTCCGCGCGGTACGGATTGGGGTAGACAAAGACATTTGACAGGTCCGGACTGCTGGCAATCAGCGCCGCGCTGTCGCCCTCGCCAAACTGGATGGTGAGGCCGTCCTGGCTCTGGACATTTTGTACGCGAATGACATAATCTTTGCCAAACGGGCCAATGGGCGCTCCAGAGTCCAGTTGCACGATAGCCACAGCCGGATCTTCGGACCTGAGGAAAGCGCTTTGGACCGCCACCTCTGGCTCCAGCTTGTAATTGTCCGGGTCGGAAATCGAGGCGGGGTCCATCGCAACATTGAAGGTCAGGCGCAGTCGATTTTGTCCCTGCAGTTCAGCACGCACGAGGTAGGGTGCGGTGGCGCTTGCCACCACTTGAAAGGCAGCAGTATTTCGCAGCGTGTCGATGGGCGTGCCGTGGAGGTCGAAGACGTTTCTGGCGAAAACCGTGTACGCGCCCGGCGGCAGCGCCTGCGCACTGGTCAGGATTGTTTCCTTGCCGGAACGGTGAAGAATGGCCGAAGTGGGCGTTCCAATTCCTGAAATATCAAAGTTGGTCTGATCTTTGACTGACGCATTCATCTGCTCGCTGAAGATGAGCTGGATCTGGTCCGGCGGGAGATAGACTGCTTTTTCGAGAAACGGTTTGGCGCCGGTTCGCAATGTCAACGGCGCGGTGGGGCGACTTTCGACAGTCGCGCGCGAGGAGTCAATGGCGGTGACCACGTACCAGTAGGTCACTGCTGGCGCAACGCTCGAATCAAAAAAGGGCGGCGTTTCGGTTGTGGCCAGCGGGCTGAGGGTCGCGGCGTTTTCACCACGGTAAATCCGAAATCCGTCGGGGCTGCCTGCGTGCTGCCAGGAAAGCTCAATCAGGGTGGAATCCAGTGGTCTGCCGGTGAAAGCGGTGGGCGTCGCAGGGCCGTTGAAATCCGAGACGATTTCGTGGCCACGCACCGCTGTGCCATCATTGAAATAAAAATCGTTTAGGCCGTCGAAATCGAAATTTCCGACCAGCGTCGTGTTGCTGCGGCTGGGGTTGGCATGCCAGATGACTTCGTAGTTCGCCGTTGATTCGTCAAAATCCACCACGTAGAAATCGGGAAACACGCTGAGCAAGATTTCCGGGCGGCCGTCGTTATCCACGTCTCCGGAAGCGACGCCGCCGTCGAAATCCGCCGGCGACTGAAAACCGAAGAATGCTTGCTCCCAGACCGGAACAAAGCTGTTGTCCGCATTTGTTTTGTAGATGCGAAACAGCCAGTGGCGGCTGTCAAAATTGCTCTCAAGGTTCAGGCTGGGATCGGAGTGGCTGCCCACCACAAACTCGGGCACACCGTCGCCGTCGTAGTCGCCGTGAGCAAGGTAGTCGATGGTGTCGATGAGCGGCATCCGGCCAAACCAGGTTAGTTGGTAAGAATCGTTGCCACGGTTTTCGTAAATGTAGACATCGCCGTCAAAGTCGCCCATGAGAATTTCGAGCTGGCCGTCACCGTCGAAATCAGCCACATCCGTACGCGGAACGCCGACGAAATTGGTGCCGGTGGTGAGATTCGGAAACGAATCGACCAGCGCAAACTGGTTGTCGGCTGTGGTTTCCCAGACAGTGAATGTGTCATCGATTCTGAGAATGAGCTCGCCCGCGCCGTCCCGGTCGAGGTCGGTAATCTTGCTGCCCCACTTGTCGCTTTCGGACCAGACGATATCGAACAGAAAGCTGTTTGGTGTTGCCTGCTCGAAGATGAAGCTGTGCGAACCGCGTGCCGCCAGAATCTCCAGCAGCCCGTCGCCGTCCGCATCTCCCCAGTCACGCGGAATGAAGACGTCTTCGGTGGCGAATCTTTCGACGAACCTGCCGTTTTCAAACTCCAGAATTTTCAGCGCACCAAAGTTGAAATTGGCGTCGTATTCGCTGAGGATGATTTCGGGATTGCCGTCGCCGTCAAAATCTGACGTGGTTGGCAGGAAGAAGCCCGGCCGAAACGAGATGGGCAGGATGTCAACCGGCAGGCCGCCGATGGCCGGGGCGCTCAAATCAGCTTCAAACAAAGCGCCGTTGTTGTCTGCGATGGTGGCAAGACCGGCGCCATTTACGGCTTTAATGGAGAATTCCATCTCGCCGGTGAAAATGTTCTGTGTAAAGTTGATGCGGTGTTCGTGGGTTCTGAACCGCAGCAGTTTTTCCTGAAATTCGCTCAGAGAGCCTTTCTCGCGGAATTTGATTGCAGCGCCGCAAATATCGTCCGTGTCGAATTCCAAGAGGAAACTGTGGCGATCGCCGTCGAGCATCGAGGTCTGGCGTACGTTGGCAATCACCGGCGGCGTGCGGTCGATGAAAAATGAGATCTTGTCTTCGACTGCGGTGTCATCGTGATTTTGCACGGTGAGGCGAATTGTGTAGAGATTGTCCTGAAGATTCGAGATGTCGAGATCGAAGAGCGGCTCGTCGATGACCTGCTTGTTTTCCTGACGGACGAGCACGGTCCAGTCGGTGGGCGTTTCGCCGACGCCAAGTTCCAGGCGAAACTCAGCCAGCAGAGCCCCTCGCGCCGTAGCGCGAATTTGAACGGGGCCGTCGGCAAAACCTTGATTGACTTGCGGGGACGTAATCTGCGCCAGTGAAAAGTATGGCGAGTCCAGCGCCTCGAACGCGTTGATGCGTCCGGCCGCGTAAAAATCGTCCCACCCTGCGGTGCCGAGATCGTCTGCGGAGGAGATGAGCAGGCCGCGCACAGATTCGTTTGAAAGCTGAGGCGCCTGCGACAAGATCAGCGCTGCCAGCGCCGAAACCAGAGGCGCCGAGGCTGAGGTACCGCTGAAGTTTTGGTAATTATCGAAGCGGGCTGTGGTGAAGATGTTTACGCCGGGCGCGACGAGATCCACGGACGCGCCGTAATTTGAAAAGCCGGCTAAAACGTCATTCTCGTTGGTGGCGCCAACCGAGATGGTTTCTGCAAAACCGGATGGGAAGTGGATTCTGTCTGTGGCCGAATTGCCGGCGGAGGCGATCAGAACGCAGCCTCGGGCATGGGCGTAAGCAATGACATCGCGCAGCAGGGGAGAGACCACCTCGTCGCCAAAGCTCATGTTGATAATGCGCGCGCCGTTGTCCACGGCATAAACGATGGCCGCGGCCACATCATCATCTTCCAGGAAGCCCAGCGCCGTGCCGGCCCGCAGCGGCATGATGCGACAGCCGTAAGCGAGACCAGCGATGCCGGTGCCGTTGCCGCCGGACGCTCCAATGATGCCGGCGACAGAGGTGCCATGGCCGTTTTCATCAAACGGGTCGTTGTCGGGTTGCTCGAAGTCGCCGCCGTCCGGAAAGGAGGGGGCATCGGTGAAATCCCAACCGCGGATGTCGTCCACAAAACCGTTGCCGTCGTCGTCCACGCCGTTGAAATCGGTTGAATCGACGCGACCGTTGCCATTGAGATCTTCGCCGGCATTAAGCCAGATCGCATCGCGCAAGTCTTCGTGGCCATAATCGATGCCGGTGTCAATCACGCCAACGATGATGTCCGGAGACGCCAGTTGGATGTTCCACGCCCGTTCGGCCTGAATTATCTGCAGTGCGTTCTGTTGCGGCAAAAGCGGGTCGTCCGGCGTGCCGTGAATGCGACGCACGTAGTTGGGCTGTACGTACTCGACATTCGGATCGATCTCGTAAGCGGCCACCAGTTCGAATGGGCTGAGTTCTATTGGCAACTTGATTTTCAGAATGACACCGAGGTTCTGCTTCTGCGCTTGCTTAGACTTCAAATTCGGGAAAAGTCGCCGAATTTCCGTGACTGAGTAGCGCGCATTGAGCGCATCCAGAGATGAAATGCCGGTGCGATTTAAGGCAATACCTGTGAACGTGAGTGCCGAATTGGTTTCCTGTTTGAGCTTGAGGATGAGTTCTCCGGCCGCGAACTTTGCATCTTGAGCCTTCAATGGCGAGATTAAAAATAAAAAAAATGGAATCAGCTTAATGATATTTCCACGACGCACGTGTGGGTTCCTCGATGGAGTTTTTGCGAGTGTGTTAGAGGATGAGGTAACCAGAGAGAAAAAGTCCCGTTCATCCGTCAACTCGTCGTCCAATAATATTGTGACTAAGTATAAACGATCTTGAGTTCAAATCCAAATAGATTATGATGGTTACACAAGCTTAACTTTGAAGTTGTAGGAGGTCGTACAAAAAACATCCATGTTTTTTACCGCACTTTGGTGGTTCTGCCTCTACTAAATCATGATGAACTGCCTGGCTTGATTCGCATCAAAAATGATTGGGGGCTATCTTGAACACGACCGCGTTTGTTTCTGACAAGGTACAGACGAACGGTGACATTTCGGTCATCAAAGTCAAGGGGTATCTCGACGCGACGACCTCTGAGGAACTGGATTCCAAAATAGACGAGATGCTCAAGGCGAAGCATTTCAATATCATTGTGGATCTGCATGAAGTCGAATATGTCAGCAGCATGGGATGGGGCGTTTTCCTGAGTAAAATCAGAGACGTCAGAATGAATGATGGTGATTTGAAGCTGGCACGGATGCAGCCAGATGTTTACGAAGTGTACCGAGTCCTTGAATTTGAGTTGTTCTTGAAGTCGTACGATACCCTTGCTGAAGCCATCGCGGGTTTCAGTCGAAACGGGCACGCCATCTCCTGAAGGTACGCCAATCCTCAGTTTTTCTGGTCTCTCCTTTTTGTCCGTCAAACCTTTTGCCACCCCTCTGGCTCTGTTCCACATCTGATACATTTGTATTCCCTTTGCACAAAAAATACGTCAACCGATATTGCTCATAATTATTGTTAAGTAGTTAATAAACAATAAAGATAGCCTTGTCGGTTCGATTGCTGAATTGCTGGAACGGTAGTTGCAGAATGGCTGGCGATTTTGGAAGGTAAGTTAGCTTGAACGAAGACTTCATTTCGCACGATACCACGGGTCTCGAATCTAACAATTGCGCGACCGCGTCATGAAAAAATTTGAGAGAATCTCAGCAAACGAGGCCTCTATGTTCATAAGATGTGGTTATTGCAGTGTCAAGGAGGGTTGATGATGAAGTCATTTTTATACACAATTTTGATTGTAACCGTCTCGTTGAATTTTTTCGCCTTTGATAGGCTGCGGAACACCGATGAGCCATCGCGGTTTGAAAATATGGTCAGTTATCTGCGGGCAGTCACTGAAGTTGATCAGGCGCGCCAGGCGGCCAGACGGAAGGTGGTCAATATCATCAGACGTTTCAATCCGGATATGCCGGTCAGTCAGAGCGAGGAAATAGCTGATGAAATCTACGAGATGAGCGTGAAGTATCCGAATTTGGACTTGGACTTGATATGTGCCACCATCACCCATGAAAGCGGCCGGACCTGGGACCCGCAGGCAATTTCCAAAGCCGGCGCAATGGGGTTGATGCAGATCATGCCCGCGACGGGAAAGTGGCTCGCCAGGTTTGAATCCATCGACTGGCTGTCAGCGGAGGACGTGCTTTTCGATCCGGTTTACAATATCAGATTGGGCACACGCTACCTTTCGGCGCTGGTTGAGACTTATGATTTGTATGGCGGGTTGGCAGCTTACAACGGCGGCGGAAAACGGGTCAGGTTGTGGCTAGCCAACCAGAAGAACGACGACCTTCTCTGGGCAGAAACGCGGGACTATGTTCCGTTTGTGCTCAAACTATACGAGGAGTTCCGTAGCGAGTCGCTTTAGAAAGAGAAAATCCTCAAACAACACACTTACCTTAAAAGACGGGCGGTACCGATAAGAAGCGCGGGCAACCTCCGAAGCCTACGCTTGTTGCGGCGGCGCCCGTCTCCATTGTTTGCCACTACCCTCCGATTCGTTTTCTTTTCTGAAGATACTCGAGCAACGCGCGGCCGTAGTTCTGGCTTGTGTCCAGGGAAACGTATTCGATCTGGTGTTCCAGACAGAATTTCTTGTAGGATTTGTTGAATTGCGCTACCTGGCGTTGGTAGTCTTCCATGATGTGCCACGGCTGGGTATTAATCTCCTCGCCCATTTCCATGTCTTTAAACACCGCATCCTGCTTAAAATCGAATGAAAGCTCAAGGGGATCAAGAATATGAAAGACGATGACCTCATGTTTATTGTGGCGGAAATGCCTGAGGCCGCTCATCACTCGCTGCGGATCGTCCAGCAGGTCTGAGAACAGAATGAGCAGACCGCGGCGCTTGATGCGTTCCGCCATCTGGTGTAGCGCGCCCGCGATATCGGTTTTGGCGCTGTGTTTGGTTTTGTCTAGTTCCAGTAAGATTTGGTTGAGGTACGTGGTCACGGAACGCGGCGGCAGGTAGCGCCGGATTTTTTCGTCGAAGGTAACCAGACCGACGGCGTCCCGCTGGCGAAGCATCAGGTAAGCCAATGCACTGGCGAGATAGGACGCGTACTCCAGCTTGCTGACACCATTGGATTTGTAGCCCATCGAAGCCGAGGCGTCGAGCAGGAGATAGGATTTTAGGTTGGTTTCTTCCTCGAATTGTTTGACGTAAAAGCGGTCGGTCTTGCCATACACCTTCCAGTCTATGTGCTTGATGTCGTCGCCGGGCATGTACTGCCGGTGCTCGGCAAACTCCACACTGAAGCCATGGTACGGACTTTTGTGCAGACCCGTGATGAACCCCTCTACCACCAGTCTGGCGCGCAGCTCCATAGAGGAGAGCTTGGAAAGGATCTCGGGGTTCAGATATTTGCGGGAGTCGACTTTTTCAGTTTTGGGCATTCTCAGTGATTTTTGTCGGTGAAAAAAAGAGAGGCGTCATATGTGGTTTGACCTACTCCAGCAGCCGCTCGATGATGTCCACCGTGCTTACGCCCTCGGCTTCCGCATTGAAGTTGGTCACCAGGCGGTGGCGCAGAACCGGCTTGGCGATGGCTTTCACGTCCGCGATTTCCGGCGTTGGACGGCCGTCCAGGATGGCGCTGGTTTTGGCGCCCAGAATCAGGTATTGCGACGCCCGCGGCCCGGCGCCCCAGTTGATCCATTCGCGGATGAAATCCGGAGATTTATCGTATGCCGGGCGGGTGCTACGCACGAGGTTGACGGCGTAGTCGATGACTTCATCCGCTACGGGCACACGCCGCACGAGCCTCTGCAGCTTTAGGATTTCTTCAGCGTTCAGCACCGGTTTGACTTCAGCTTCGTATGCGCTGGTGGTGGCCTTTACGATTTCGGCCTCCTCTTCTTGGGACGGGTAGTCCACCCAGAGATTGAACATGAAGCGGTCAAGCTGTGCTTCCGGCAGAGGATAGGTGCCTTCCTGTTCGATGGGGTTCTGCGTGGCCAGTACGAAGAACGGTTCTTCGAGTTTGTAGGTTGTGCCGGCGGCGGTGACTTCGTGCTCCTGCATCGCCTGTAGCAGCGCGGCCTGCGTTTTCGGCGGCGTGCGGTTGATTTCGTCCGCCAAAACGATGTTGGCGAACACAGGGCCTTTTACGAACTTAAAAGCTTTGTGGCCGGTGGAAGTGTCTTGTTCAATAATCTCAGTGCCTGTAATATCGGATGGCATGAGGTCCGGCGTGAACTGGATCCGGCTAAATTTCAGATCCAGCGCTCTGGCCACCGTGCTGATCAAGAGCGTTTTGGCAAGACCGGGAACGCCTACCAGCAAGCAGTGCCCGCGCGCCAACAGGGAAATGAGCAGTTCATCGATTACTTTTCGTTGCCCTACGATAACGTTGCCGATTTCGTCGGCCAATCTGTTATTCGCCTCCTTGAGCTGTTCGACGATTTCGATGTCCTTCATTTTCGCGTCAGCGGCTGCCATACAACCTCCGAATTTTCCACTCAAATTTTCGCTTGATTTAGTAAACGTCAAGTGTAATTATTTTGTGCTGTAATGTCAATGATTTTCCTTGTACCTATGGGTGGTTCAGATTAAATTAGTGTCATTTTCCAGAGGACATTATTATGCCATTTTTATGCTTAAAAGGCCTGAGTGTTGCCGAACTTGAAGAATATGTAAAATCTATCGGTGAGCCGCGTTATCGCGCGCGGCAAATCTTCACCTGGATGTACGGCAGGAATGTCGATACATTCGAGGCGATGACCAATCTGTCAAAGGACCTGCGCCTACGGTTGACAGAGGGTGTCAGTTTGAGCGCCCTGGAGTTGTTGACCAGCCAGAAGTCTGCCAAAGACCAGTCGGAGAAATTTGTGTTCAAATTGCAGGACGGGCTCGCCATCGAATCGGTTCTGATGTTTGAAGACAACCGGGCCACGATCTGCGTGTCCACTCAAGTGGGGTGCGCCATCGATTGCAAGTTCTGCGCTACCGGTATGATGGGCCTAAAACGCAACTTGAGCGACGGCGAAATCATCGACCAGTTCTTGACTGTGCAGCGGCTCAAGGGACGGAAAATCACCAACGTTGTGATGATGGGCATGGGGGAGCCGTTTCACAACTACGACAATTTGATGAAAGCGTGCGCGCTTCTGACCGATGGCGACGGCCCAAACCTGGCGAACAAGCACATCGTGGTTTCCACCAGCGGTCTGATTCCGAGGATTTATCAATTCGCCGATGAAAAGCGCAAGTACCGCCTGGCGATTTCACTCAACGCAACTACAGATGAGGTACGGACGCGTTTGATGCCTTTGAACAAGCGCTGGCCAATCCGTGAGTTGTTGAAAGCTGCAAAATACTACACCGAAAAACTGGGCGAACCGGTGACGTTTGAGTATGTTTTGCTGCAAGGCGTCAACGACACGCTGGCGGACGCTGACAGGCTGAAAAAAATGCTGGACCGGATTTTGTGCAAAGTGAATCTCATTCCCTACAATCCGACCGTTGCTGCTTACCAACGCACTTCCGAAAAGCGCATTCTGGCATTCTATGAACGACTATCAGATATGCGGGCGCCGGTGATGATCAGGTGGAGCAAGGGAGATGACATCGATGCCGGGTGCGGTCAGCTGGCGACCAACGTTTAAACTGCCTCATTCCGCCCCGGCGAGTTCAGCGGAACCGTGCGCGCAGTTTTGTTGGATCTCTTTTAGCGCTTGGGGGTACTTCTTTTGGATTTCCTTGTCCGCCAAAATTGCGCTGACTTTGGCACACTCCGCTTCCGCTTTCTCCACCTCTTCGAGGCGGCGGTAGAGCATCGCAAGATTCTTGCGGCAGGTTAATTCGTTGTAGGGAGACAGAATGCCTTGCTGTTCGAAGGATTGCAGGATGCGTTCGTAGTAGTCCGCAGCTTCCCGCCAACGCTGCATTTTCTTAGTGATCTTCGCCGCGCACCAGAGAAACACCCGGCTGTCCGGAAAGTCCGCCAGTACGGATTCGACCAACTGCAGGCCCTCGTCGTAGCGCGCTTCATCGACAAAAATCCAACTGACGCCGTTGACTGCTGAGTAGCGCGAGTAGCGGCTTTTCGTCATGGCCAGCTTGATCATGGCGATACCTTCCGCGCGTTCATCCTTCACAAACGGCAACCAGGAAAGGTGGCGGCTCAGCTTGCTGCGGTAGTATTTGTATGAGCCGATGCCGAGGTAAGCGTCGTAGAGTGTGCTGTCGATTTTGACCGCTTTCTCCAGAGCGCCAACGCTTTTCTGCGCATTCTGGAACGCGTTCCAGTATTTTTTTTGCTTCGCCTGGTAGAAAGCCAGATAACCGTAACCGCCACCCAGAAAAAAGTGTGCCCAGGCGTCGCGTTTGTCCTTCTTGATTTGCTTGCGTGCCAAACGGATGGTTTTGTCCACCAGCGCCAGAAAGCGCTTCTCCTGGTCGTAGCGTTCCACGTCCATCATTCTGGTTTGCAGGACCGCGGCGTGAAAAAAGTACCCCGCCGGGCTTTCTGGGGCATGGCGTTTCATTGCAACGAAAATGGCTTCAGCATCTGCATACGACTGCTCGATGCTCAAAATGATACCTTGTTTGATAAGCGTATCTGTTTTGGCTGAAATAGTTTCGGCAGCACCGGCCGGATTTGTCAAGGAAGAAATTCCCGCCAGCAGGCTACAGAAAAGTATGAGGCCGGTGAGTTTAGTGTTATGCTTGTCGAATTGATGCGGCATATTTTGAGTAGTCGTTTTCGTGTGGCGTGTCTTGTGTAAGTGAATTCGTTTCTTACACACTCGGTATATACATGCTAATTCTTTACACCAGGGCAGGTTGTGAAGAAAACTTAAACCTAAAAATTACGTGTCGCGTCCTGAAATAGGTTGACGTGTTGAAAGTTCTGAGCATATCATCGAAGTCATCATGATAGTCAGGGCATT
This sequence comes from Caldithrix sp., assembly GCA_004357015.1. Lineage (GTDB taxonomy): Bacteria > Zhuqueibacterota > Zhuqueibacteria > Oceanimicrobiales > Oceanimicrobiaceae > CR04bin15. The sequence continues at coordinate 3,214 of SMXE01000239.1, read as the reverse complement.
TTCAATCCGTTTTCCCAGGGGGAAATACAAATTAATGCAACGATGATAAAACATCGCTGCTGAAATCCATTGGTTGACAAATGCTAAAGGTATGCCGAGCGTGTCGAAACGCCAAAAGTAGTTACTATTCTGTTAGAAATCAAGTTGGATTCATGAAGCTTTTTGCCGTCCGAATGCATTTGCCTTGCTAGATGGCCTTAACTTAAACAAAATTAAGATAAGAATAGACAAAGCAAAAGAGATATAGCACAACGGCATTCCTAATTCATTACTTGGACAACTGTTACCAACCGTGATTTCAAGCAAGGTGCCAATAGCAGCGATGCTGAATACCACAAACCAGCCTGGCAGAAACAATCTTACAGTTAATGTAGTCTTGGATAATAAACCCAGGACCATACCAGTGTAGCCCAGGGCTACCACGAAACATACCGGTATTCCTGATATGCCCGGACACGGCGCAATTCCGGTTATAGTGTTGTAAGACAAAAACAATGCCCCATAAAGCCCTCCGGTTACGAGTAGGTAGAGGGCAATTACGGATATCTTATTTAGCATTCTAAAAGCGAATCAGTGTGTTACTATAGTTACCCGTTTTTGTTTCTACCCGACCATCAAGATATTGCACAGAAACTTCAGTAGCCAATGCATCCCCCAAGCCGAATATCTGAACATGCGACTGATCAGAACAGAGGCCTTCACCAGAAACCACATCTCTTCTTAGCACTAGCCCGTCACTGCGAATAACCTTAATTTTTGCCGCTATCGATTCGATCGTATTAGGCAGTTGCACCTTCAAATAATTGGCATCACCGCCTTTGTTGATGAAGGCTTTGGAGTTACCTGCGATATTAACGTGCACTAAGTCAGGATAACCGTCATTGTTAAAATCGGCGGTAATCGGTGAAATACCGTAGCCAGTGTTAATTACGCCGCTTTCCTGTCCTCTGGCAGCAAATTCACCCGATTGCGTTTGTATCAGGAAACGGCCTGGCAAGCGTAAAAAGGGTATTTTGTGAATCGGAAAACCAATGTAGTTTTCTGATACAACGAGATCATCAAGACCGTCGAGGTTGAAATCTTCGAATATCGCCCCCCAGGAAAACTCGTAATCCGCCAGTTTGACTTGTTCCGCAATGTCGTTAAAAGCAAAGCCGCCTTTATTCTGAAACATAATCCACTTGGGATTGTAGACCTGATCATCACGCAGATCACCTTTGGCTGCAAAAGCAGGAGCTGTGCTGCCAACGTTTGAGAAAAAGAAATCCACCAAACCGTTATTCTTATAATCGGTGACGGCGATACCCATTGGATAGCTGTATTGTGATGAATTTGGATTGCTCATATTTTTGAACTTCATATTACCGAGGTTTTTCCAGGTTCTAACTTGTCCGGTATCGTGAGCGACTACCAAGTCTTCAAGGCCGTCATTATCCACATCAACAAACACCCCCATGAAGGTATTGTGTTTGTAATACAAGCCGGAAGATTCTGTAATGTCGGTAAAGGTATTATCGCCGTTATTGATTACCATTATGCTGCTACCGCCATAACCTTCTTTGTTAAAGATATTCTGGCCTTCTACTAATTCCTTTCTAATGTAGCCAGCAATGTACATGTCGAAATGACCATCACGGTTGATATCTGCAATCGCAACGGACAGTGGAGAAGTATCCAATGGAATAGGCAGGTCCAGTTTTTGGCCGCTAAAGTGGCCGTTATTATTCAGATAAAGCCAGACACCATTGGTGCGTGATATGATGAGGTCGGAGTAGCCATTTTTGTCGACATCAACTACGGATGCTCCAAAGGTCGCGTCTGCGAGCTCAGTTTTGTGAAACACATCAGCGCTGAGCCTCTTAAACCCGCCATTTTTGTACTCGTAGATGACGTCTTCCTGGTTGGGTCCGCCGCCGAGAAAAAGTTCCTCAATACCATCATTGTCTACATCAATAATGGCACTCGCTACAAACGGCAGTGATTCGGAATCAATTAGCTTATGTACGAAATCCAAGACAAATTCAGAAAATTTAGGCACAGTAACGCTATTCGTAGAAACATCGTAATCGATCCTTTTATCCAGGCTGAAGCGAACGACTACAATTGTAATCAATGCAACGATAATTATAACTGGTATAAATAGTATTTTTTTCATAGCTCTATACCTTACTTTAAATTACGTGTTTGAAGTATTGATAGTAAAAAGAAAATCCCAAACGCCACATTAAGCGCTATGGGCATAAGGTATTTGCCAATATCAGGACTTACCATATAGACAATGAAGGAACCGACCAGCAGGAGAATGGGATTAAATATCGCATGCCATTTTTGGTAATGAGAGCGACCCGTTAAAGTCAGCCCTATAAATATAAGAGACAAAACTAACGTGGTGATACGAATTACCATCAACAGGCTTTCATAACGTTCCTGATAAAGTTGTATTAAAGATTCGACAGCCACTCCGTTTTGTTGAAGATGCACAATTGCGCCAATACTTGCACGCGAGCTAATCCAGTCCGCGCCTATCATAAAGCCATAAGCACCCAGCACAAATGCAACAAATGCCAGTACTTGGTTTGCGGGCTTCAGCATCAGATAAATGTGCCAACAGCCAACAACGTATAGGGGCCCTCCAAGTACTCCCAAGAAGTGTCCGATAGTTTGTCGTTCATCCGATGCCGCCAACATAAATTCATAGCTGGTTTCGGAAAAGCGCGCCAACGGATCGAAATGCAGCAGAAACTCTCCCGCACCGACCAGAATGGCTGCAATTAGCCCGATCATACCAGTTACGACTAGAAATAGGCGATCATTGTTAGTCATAATTATCCTCCGTTATAGCTTAGTTATCTTTTTTCATGTGTTTATAATTGTTTTTCTACCGATCGCCGAAGCGGTCAAATCATCGATTGTTTTATCATGTACGCGAACTTTTTGTCAAGGCATTTTCAATCCGTTTATCCGGGACAATCCAAATTAATGCAACGATGATAAAGATCGCTGCTGAAATCCATGGGTTGACAAATGCTAAAGGTATGGCAAGCACATAGAGGACGAGCGACAATTTTTCTTTTACACCTTTTTCCAAAGCTTTTGATAATAAAGAATCAGCACCGTGTTCACTCAGTACCAATTTTTTTAGAATTGCAGAAGCGACAGCTGCCATTAAAAGCACTCCACCATACAATGCCGTGGGTGTTTCACTAAAATGATT
>SMXE01000238.1 GCA_004357015.1 Caldithrix sp. | reverse complement strand
GCATTCCTGAGCGGCGGCATGGACTCGAGCTCGGTGGTAGGGCTTCTGAGTGAAATGACCGACCGTCCGGTGCATACGTTTTCTTTCCGCTGCGACGACAAGTACGTGGATGAATCCCATTTTGCCCGCGTGATGGCGAAGCACTACAACACGCAGCACAACGAGCTCGAATTCACTGCCGACGAATTGCCCAATCTCATCAAGATGGCAGAGTGGATGGAGGAGCCGCTGTGTGACATCGGCGTGGAGCTGGGTTCGTTTATCCTTGGCCGGGCCGCGCAGGGCAAAGTCAAATACATCCTCACGGGTGACGGCGGCGACGAGCTGTACGGCGGGCACCCGGTGTACGTGGCCGATCAGATAGCGGCAAAGTTTGACCTCATTCCGGCGCCGCTGCGCTGGGGAATTACCAAGGCTGCCTCGCTCTTGCCGGATTCAGAGGAGAAAAAGAGCCTGCGTGTGAAAGCCAGACGTTTTGCCTACAGTTACGAGTTTCCGGCGGAGCTGCTGAGCAATCGCTGGCGCATTTATTATCATGATGAAGAGCTTGCCGGCTTTTGCAACAGCGACATGGTTGCGGAGTTTGGCGAATTGAATTCTTATAAAGATATCACGGGACTTTACGAAGACGCCGATGGCCCGGACCTGCTGAGCCGCAGCCTTTACGGCGACTATCAAACGCTGGTGCGCTTCCATGTCGACCGTTTACGGCTGACCCGCGCGTGGGGCATCGAGGCGCGCTTTCCGCTGCACGATTACCGGCTCATCGAGTTTTCTGCGACCATCCCTTCAGACTTGAAAATCAAAGGGTCGCAGGTGAAATGGATTCAAAAGAAAGCGCTGGAAGGCGTGTTGCCTGATGAAATCGTTTTTCGCAAGGACAAGATGGGACACAACGTGCCCATGAAAAACTGGATGCGAAACACCACGACGTTCAAGGAGTTGATCAACGACGTGCTTTCGGAAGATGCGTTGAAACGACGCAATTTCTTTAAGCCGGAAGTCGTGCGGCAAATGCTGGACTTGCATCTGTCGAAGAAAAAAGATTACTCGCACCGGCTGTACGCTTTGCTGGTGCTGGAGCTCTGGATGCAAAAGAATCTGGACGCATAATAAATGCCGTTGCCTATTGCACATTCATTATTGGCCGGCGCTCTGTACGAAACATCGCCGGTAGCCAACAGCCGCACGGGCTGGAAGATGCTGTTGTTGTTCGCTGTGTTGGCCTGTTTGCCCGATATCGACTTTTTGCCGGGCTTTCTGATGGGTGAGCCCGGCCGTTTCCATCGACATTATCTGAGCCACAGTCTCGGCGCGGCAATAGTGGTGGGGTTCATCACCGCCACAGTTTATTGCTGGTGGAAAAAGGAGCGTTTTCTACAATTCTTTTTGCTCTTTTTTTGCGTCTATTTTTCACACGTGGCGTTGGACTATTTTTCAATCGACAGCCATTTCCCGTACGGCGTGCCGATGTTTTGGCCGCTGTCTGACAGCTACGTAGTAGCACAAACGCCTATTTTTCTGGCTATCAAGAAACCGGGTGCCAGCGCACAATTTTTTCAGAATCTGATGAGCCTGCACAATCTGCTGGCGGTGCTGTGGGAAGTCGTGGTTTTTGTGCCGGTGTTCGCGGCGATAAGATTTTTCAAGAAAAGAAGGCAAGTGGTATTAACCGTAGAGTTCGCTGAGAGCGCTGAGAATCAACAAATACCTGCAACCATTCAGGAGTAAGGTTGAGGCTTGACATGATGCAACCGAAGCATGAAAAAGTGACTTATTCTGTGGTTGTGCCGGTGATGAATGAGGAAGAGAATGTCGGGATATTGTACGACCGCATCTCTGAAGTGCTGCAGAGCATGGGCGAGCCCTACGAAATCATTATGGTTGACGACGGCAGCACTGACATGACGTACTCCGTGCTGAAACGGCTTCATCAGAAGGACAAGCGTCTGAAAGTGGTGAAGTTCAGGTGCAACTTTGGCCAGTCCGCAGCCATGGCAGCCGGTTTTGAGCGCGCCCGCGGCGCCATTGTTGTTTCTATGGACGGTGATCTGCAAAACGATCCGCAGGATATTCCGGCGATGGTCAGAAAGCTCAATGAGGGCTTTGACATCGTTGCCGGATGGCGCAAGAACAGAAAAGACAAGATGCTGATCAGAAAGGTGCCTTCGAGAATCGCCAATCGCATGATAGGTTTTTTTACCGGTGTGCGTCTGCACGACACGGGCTGCTCATTGAAAGTCTACCGCGCAGAGATTATTCACAGAATCCGTTTGTACGGCGAGATGCACCGTTTTATTCCGGCGCTGGCGCGAATCGAAGGCGCACGCATCGCGGAGATGGTGGTGAAGCATCACCCCCGGCAGTTTGGCAAGTCGAAGTACAATCTCACTCGTACCTTTCGCGTGATTATGGATTTGACGACACTGAATTTGTTCATCAAGTACCTGACGAAACCCGTGCACTTTTTTGGCATGCTGGGGTTGGCTTTTAATGCGGTCGGCGCTCTAGCGTTGTTGGCCAGCGGCTTTCTCGTGGCGACAGGGGCCTACGACCTTGCTGACGTAAACGTGCTGATTTCGGTTGCCTTTCTGCTGCTCGCGTCGGGGTTCCAATTCGTTTTTTACGGTTTGATCGGCAGCATGGTGGTGAATACCGGTGAGAAGCAAAACGGACAATTGATGGATTACTTTTCACGACAAGCCTGATTTGACAAAGGAAGTTTATTCATGCAGGTTGAAGCGGTAGCAAGAAAAAACGTAGCAAAAGACGGCAAAGCAGGAAAGAACAATTCCACGGTGAAGATTCGGGAATCGGTCATCGTTGCGGTGCAAAATTTCGCGGATGAAATCGACGGCGTTTACGCAGCGTTGGTTGCAGGTCTGGGTAAGACCCGGCGCAGTTTGGAACTCATCTTTGTGGACGATGGCAGTTCCGATGCCAGTTGGCAGAAGCTCAAGCAAATTGCGCAAAACGACCGGCGGGTGAAGCTGATTCGCATGCGCACCTCGTTTGGCGAGGCAGCAGCATTCGACGCCGGATTCAAACAAGCGCAAGGCGCCAGGATCGTTTTCTTCACCACCAGAGTTAGAATCAACGCTTCGCAGATTTCCGATCTCACTAAGAAGCTCGACGAAGGCTACGATCTCGTTATGGGATGGCGTTTCCCGCGCCGCGATTCCGCCCTGAATCAACGCATCTCGAAGGCGTTCAACACCATCATAAAGTGGATTTCAAAGAACGATTTACACGACAACAACAGCGGCGTGTTTGCTGCCAGTCGCGAGTTGCTGGAGACCATTCCGCTGTACGGTAATCTCAATATTTTTCTTCCGACAATGGCCGCAAGAAAAGGCTTCAAAGTAACCGACGCGAAAATTGAGCAGCTTTCCGGCAAGTTTCGGCAGTCGAAATACTTCTCCGAGTATATCCAGAGGTTGCTGGATATTGTGGCCGTGTTCTTCTTGACCAACTACTCGAAAAAACCGCTGCACTTTCTCGGTTTCATAGGACTTATTTTTACGCTGGTTGGAATGGCGATGAATTTGTACCTGTTTTTTTACCGGCTGTTTCAGTTTGGCCCCATCGCAGGGAGGCCGCTATTATTGCTCGGCGCCTTGCTGCTGGTGATTGGCATCCAGATGATTTCCATCGGCTTAATCGGTGAAATGATCATTTTTACCCATGCGAAAGAAATCAAAGAGTATACGATCGAGGAAATTTTGGAGTGAGGACTAACCACAAACGCACAAAGAGTACCAAAAAATAGTTCTGACTTTACTTTTGTGTCCTTGGCGCCTTTGTGGTTCAAAATTATGAAACTGATAATCCAAATCCCCTGTCTGAACGAAGAAGAGACACTGCCGGTTACCATCGCAGATTTGCCGAAACAGATCGACGGCATCGATGAAATTGAAACTCTGATCATCGATGACGGCAGCACCGACCGCACTGTCGAAGTGGCGCGCGAACTGGGCGTCGACCACATCGTGCGGCACACCAACAACAAAGGGCTGGCAGAAGCCTTCATGTCCGGTTTGGACGCCTGTGTCAAAGTGGGTGCGGACATCATCGTAAACACGGACGGCGATAACCAGTACCGCGGTGAGAGCATCCCTGACCTGGTTAAGCCCATTCTGGATGGCAAAGCCGACATGGTTGTGGGCGACCGGCAAATAAATGGCATTCCGCATTTTTCGTTCGTCAAGAAGCGGCTGCAGAACCTTGGAAGCTGGGTCGTGCAGCACGTGTCGGACACGAAGGTTCCGGACACCACCAGCGGATTCCGCGCGTTTAGCAAAGATGCAGCGCTGCGGCTGAATGTGGTCTCCGGTTTTACGTATACACTCGAAACCATCATTCAGGCCGGGAAAAGCAACATTGCCATCACGCACGTGCCCGTGTTGACCAACGAGAAATTGCGCGAGTCGCGGCTCTTCAGCAGCATTCCCAAGTACGTCAAGCGTTCGGTGGTCACCATTTTCCGCATTTACACGATGTATGAGCCGCTCAAAACGTTTTCGCTCATCGGCGGGTTTATCTTTGGCGCCGGGTTTTTGATAGCGGCGCGTTTTGTCTATTACTATGTGACCGGCGACGGTGGCGGACACATTCAGTCGTTGATCCTGTCAGCGGTGTTGATGCTCATCGGTTTTCAGGTCGGCATGATCGGGCTGGTGGCGGATTTGATCCGCAGCAATCGTTATTTGATTGAAGATACGCAGTACAGGGTGAAGAAACTGGAAATTTCGGATATTGAGCGCAACGGATTCCGCGGTGACGGCAGAGGAAAAAAAAGTTAGGGTCTGCTATATCGCAGGGCGTGAAGAGAGCTACTCGCGTACGCGCATGATCCTCCACGGGTTGCGGCGTGCCGGGTATGATGTGGTCACCTGTTTGCCGGCTGACCGGTCTTTCAAGCACTACCCGAATCTGCTCTGGGATTTTATTCGGAAACAGCGTGGTTGCGACCTCGTGGTAGTCGGGTTTTATGGTCAAATTCTGTTTCCGTTCGTCTGGCTGCTCACCCGTAAGCCGATTCTGTACGACGTCTACATCTCCACCTACGACACCATGATTCATGACCGCGGCAAAGGCGGCAGTGGTGGCTTTAAGGCAAAGCTGTTTTGGTGGTCGGACGCCATTTCCATGCGGCTGGCAAACCGCATCATTCTGGAAACGGTGGACCACATCCGTGACTACGCCACGAAATTCCGTGTGCCCGAAAGCAAATTTTTCCACATTTTTCTTGCCACAGACGAAAAAGTCGTGGCGCGAAGGCAGCAGAAGGAAAGCAACGGCAAGTTTCTGGTGCACTTTCACGGTGAGTACGCACCGTTTCACGGCGTGCAGTACATCCTGAAAGCCGCGGCCGCGTTAAGCGACCAAAATGTGCGTTTTCAGATCATCGGGCGCGGCATCACGTATGAACGGGACATGCGCCTCGCGCAAGATCTCAAGCTGAAAAACTGCACGTTTATCGACTGGGTGCCGTTTGAAGAGCTGTCAGATTATATGGCGCGGGCCGACTGCTGCCTGGGCATCTTCGGCGATAATCCGCGCACACTGCGGGTGCTGACCAACAAAGTTATCGAGTCTATCGCGGCAGGCAAACCGCTGATCACGGCAAAGAACGAGCCGGTGCAGGAGTTGCTGGCTGATAGCGAGAGCGCGTTGCTGGTGGAGCGCGGCAACCCGCAGGCCATCGCCGAAGCCATTTTGAAATTGCGCGATGACCCGGAATTGCGCAAGCGCGTGGCGGAACAAGGCCACCTGGTTTTTTTGAAGAATTGCACGTTGGACACGTTTGCGAAACAACTGAACACTGTAATTGAGGAGATGTTGAATTGAGCCATTCCGACTTTGACTTTACAGCAATGAAGAACAAGCGCGTCCTGATCTCGGGCGGACTCGGATTCATCGGCAGCAACATTGCGCAACGCTGCGTGGCATTGGGCGCCAAGGTCACCATCCTGGATGCCTGCATCGAGCCGTACGGCTGGAATCACGCCAATATCGAAGAAGTCAGAAATGATGTGCGTGTCATTAAAGGCGATGTGCGCAACCGCGGCCTGCTATTTGAGTTGGTGCCTGGACAGGACTTTGTTTTTCACATGGCGGCGCAGGTGGGACGCGAGATTTCTATCGAGCAACCGGAATTCGATACGGAGATCAATTGTATCGGGACGTTAAACGTGCTCGAAGCGATACGCCAGCACAACACCGGCGCCAAAATCGTTTTTGCCGGATCACGCGGTCAGATCGGCGAGCCGGTGTACATGCCGGTGGATGAAAACCATCCGCAGAATCCCACCGACGTTTACGGTATCAACAAGATGGCGGGTGAGCAGTACGTGCTGCTGTACAACAAAATTTATGGCTTTCCTGCGGTTTCGCTGCGCCTGAATAATGTTTATGGGCCGCGCTGCCAGATGCACGCCGGGTTTTATGGCATTCTGAATTGGTTTATGGCCAACGCCATGCAGGACAAGGTGATCACGGTTTACGGTGATGGGCAGCAGACCCGGGATTACGTTTACATCTCCGACGTGGTGGATGCGTTCGTGCGCGTGGCGCTTTCGGATGCGGCCAACGGCGAAATTTACTTCGTGGGTTCCGGCGTCGAAACTGTCTTTCTGGATATGGTGAAAACGGTGATCGCAAGCGTGGGCAAAGGCGAGTATAAGCACATTCCGTTTCCGAAGACGCGCGAGGCCATCGACATCAAGAAATTCGTCGTGACGTACCAAAAACTGCACGACGCCGTTGGCTGGCAGCCGCAGACTGACCTGAAAACAGGCGTACAAATGACGGCGGATTTTTATCAGAAACGTTTGCAAAAATATCAAAGAAACAGTTAGCCGGGACAAATGAAGGCAAACAAGAAAGTTGAGTCAGGAAAGCAAGACAGCATATTTTTGTCGATTGTGATCCCGGCGTACAACTCGAAAGCTTGGCTGCCGCAGTGTCTGGATTCGATCAAGGAGCAGGTCAACCGTCCGGAAGTTGAAGTAATTATCGTCGACAGTTCGGAAGAGGACGTGACGCCGTTCATCAATGAACGCTATCCGTTCGTGCGCACGTTTCATTTGCCGGAGCGCGCCTTTCCGGGCACGGCCAGGACCTTCGGCATTTCGAAAGCGAAAGGGGAGGTCATCGCCTTCATTGACACGGATTGCGAAGCCAACGAGTCCTGGATCGCCAACATCATCACCTCGCAGCGCAACGGCAGAAATGTGGTCGGCGGGCCGGTGGCCAACGGCACGCCGGACAGCCTCATCGGCACTTCGGAGTATCTACTGGAGTTCAGCGAAATGGCGCCGGCCATGCCCGAGGGCGACGTGCGATTTATCCCCACCTGCAACATTTCGTTCAAGAAAAGCGTGTTCGACCAGATCGGCAAGATCGAAGACACTATCAAAGGCAGCGATGCGCTTTTCTGCCGTAGAATTCACCTGCTGGGGGAGTCCATTTATTTCCACCACGGCATTGTGGTACGGCACCACAACCGCCGGTCGTTCAGGAAAGTGCTGCAGAACCAGTACGACATCGGCGTTGGCGCGGCGCAGGTGCGAGTGAAGGAAGATCAGGTGGGCAGCATTTTGGTGAAACTGCCTTTTCTCATTCCGCTGATTCCGTTTGCCCGCACCCTGCTTATCGGCCGGCGTTTTCTTAAACACGATTTTGGCTTGTTCCTGCAGTTTGTGGCGCTCTATCCGTTGATTTTTGTGGGACTGGTAGCGTACACGGCTGGGTTTTGGAAGGGATACCGGACTGCACCCAAAAATAAGAAGTAAGCGCTGCTCAAGTGAAAGGGACTTTCAACAAAATTTATCTTCCCATCCTGATTGCCACGCTCCTCTTCGGCAGCTACCTCCGCCTGCACAACCTCGGCGTGCCGAGTTTCTGGGTGGACGAGCTGGATTTTGTCGAGGCAGCGAAATCGCAAAGCAGGGTGGGGGAGCCGCTGCTGGCTTCGGGTTACGCCTATCCGCGCGCGCCGCTGCTAACCTCTTCTCTTGTCCTTTCCTACAAGCTCTTTGGCGTCTCGGAGTTTTCAAGCCGCCTGCCATCCGCGATTTTTGGCATAATGACCATCTTACTCGTCTTCTTCATTGGCCGCAGATGGTTCGATGAACAGGTCGGGTTGATGGCAGCGATTTTTGTGGCGTGCATGCCGTTTGAGGTCGGCTGGTCGCGCGCGTGTCGCATGTACTCTTTGCTGCAGCTCACCTTTCTGGCGGGCATGTTTTTGTTCTACCACGGTTTTGAAAAGAGCGATTCCGGCACAAGCGAAAGCGCCGGCACTGCTACCGGACTCAGGAACTTGTTTGGTGGCTGGCAGATCGACTGGCGCTTGCTGCTAACAGGGGGTGTTCTGCTGGCTGTGAGTTTTACCTCGCACCAGAACGCGGCGCTGTTCTTGCCGAGTTTTGTAGTTTACATTGTGACCATGTTTCTTGTTGTCGGTTGGAGGGACGGTTGGTCCGCAAGCCTGCACTCAAAATACGGCGCACTGGCTGGGCTGACGACAATCGGGGTTTTGCTGGTTTTGGCGCTGCCGCCCGCGCGCGAATTTCTCAACTATGCGGTGGGCTACCAGCCAAAGTGGGCTGAAGTGGCCTCGGCGCAGAACCGGTGGCGTATTCTCAACTTCATGTTTGGCAGCAGCCATTTTCCGCTGAACCTGCTTTTCCTGCTTGGCGCGCTGCAAATTGTTCGCACTTGCCACAAAGCGGGCATTTACGCGCTGGCAAACTTTGTCGTGCCGGTGCTGCTGTTCAGCTTTGTCTTCCAGTACCGGAAGAACGACTACGTTTACCATGTGTACCCCATTCTGTTTCTGGTGGCGGCGGTTCCGCTGAGCGGACTTGCGCGGCTGGTGGTCGGCAAAATCAGGGGAATGCGGCCTGGTAAAATCATCGGGAAGTTGGCGGGCAGAAACCTGGTGCAGCCCGCGGTCTTGCTGCTTTGTCTGGTCTGGTTTCCGCTCACGCCGGGCTTTCGGTTGGGACAGAAAATTCCACGTCTGCCGGACGGCAGTTTCAACGGCGCCATTTACCACAACGAGTGGAAAGCAGCCGCCGAATTTCTGCGCGACAAAATCACGGACGCCGACACACTGATCTCCACGCTACCGCTGTCGGTGCAGTACTACCTCGGGCGCGCCGACTACAACCTGAACTGGTCGAACAGTCACCTGGCCCGGGCAAACCATTTCGTGGCGCGGGACGGGCACTTCATCGATTTCTACAGTGGCGCCGACCTTATCGAGGGTCTGACGGAGCTGCAGGAGATATTGCGTG
>SMXE01000237.1 GCA_004357015.1 Caldithrix sp. | reverse complement strand
CTGGCTGTTGCCCGGCTTGCTTTATTTCGAAATTAAAAATTGATGCCAACCCTCAGTATCATCATCCCGGTTCTGAACGAAGCGGCTGTTCTTCCCGACCTGCTCGGCGATCTGCAGAGGTGCCGGCAGGAATTGGATTTGGCAATGGAGTGTCTTGTAATCGACGGAGGTTCTGTAGATGCCACTGTTGAGTTGTGCCGTGAATTTGATGTGCGTGTCATCAATGGGCCATGTGGCCGTGGGCAACAGCTTTCCTTGGGCGGTAAAGAAGCCGGCGGGGAGATTCTCATGTTCCTGCATGCCGACTGTCGCATCACCAGCGCGCACTGTTTGGCCGCAGTCGAGACAATGCAGCAGAATGGCATCGTGGCTGGTGGTTTCAATTTGCACTTCGATGATACGCATCCTGTTTTCAAACTGGCAGAAAAGCTGAACAAGCTTCGTTTCCGTTTGACGCGAACATTCTATGGTGATCACGGCTTGTTTTTGCGGCGTGAAGTGTACGCTGCAGCAGGCGGGTTTTCAGCTCAACCCTTGTTTGAGGATGTGGAGTTATCACGGCGTCTAAAAAAAATTGGGCGCATCGTCCTGACCAATCCACCCATTGCAACATCTTCACGCAGATTCCGGCAAGGCGGCGTCATCAGAACTTACCTGAAGATGGCTGTGCTTCACATTTTGCACTGGTTGCATGTTTCGCCGGAATTCCTCGCGAAAGTGTACCATGTCCGGAGTGGGAAACCTGCTGAGGATTCTGAGAACCTAATTGTGGAAAGGGCGTAGTATGGGAAAAGCAGATTACAGCATCGCTTCGCAGGAAGAGCGCGAAGGTGTCATTCAGATTCTGCAAAGAAACGCCAATCACATCATTGAACAGAAGCAAACACAAAAACCGGAGAAGCTGCGGCAGATGGTTTTGTCCTTGTGTGAACGTATCAGAAGTGGTGATGTTATCACCGGCAAAGATTTTGAGGTGCTGATACAATTGCTTCAGAAGAGAACTGTTGTTTAAACATGCATAAGATGTCGACTCAGACTCAGCTCCAGGAATTACATGAAGAAGTTATCGCCTGCACCCGATGTCCGAGGCTTGTGGAGTGGCGCGAGCGCGTGGCCAGAGAACGGGTGCGGCGTTTCGCAGACCAGGTTTACTGGGGCAAAGCCATTCCCGGCTTCGGCGATCCTGCTGCACGGCTTTTGATTCTTGGTTTGGCGCCGGCCGCGCACGGCGCGAACCGCACCGGGCGGATGTTTACAGGCGACCGCAGCGGGGACTGGCTGTACCGCAGTTTGTACAAGTTTGACTTTGCGAGCCAGTCCAAATCCACTGCGCAGGATGATGGGCTTGTCCTGACAGATTGTTACATTACGGCCGCCCTGCACTGCGCTCCGCCACAAAACAAACCGACAGCCGAGGAAAAAAACAATTGTTTGCCGTATTTGATTCAGGAGATTCAGATTCTGCAGAATGTCCAAACCATCGTCGTGCTGGGGAAGATCGCTTTTGATACGGCTGTTCGGATTTTGCGGCAATTGAATAAGCTGGACCGGGAGGCTAAACTCAATTTTTCGCACGGCGGCGAATTCTGCTTGCCCGATGGCCTTACTTTGCTGGCTTCATTTCATCCAAGCCAGCAAAACACATTCACGGGCAGACTGACGGAGCCCATGTTCGATGCCGTTTTTGAACGGGCGCGCCAGCTAATTGAGAGAAACGAGCGATCACTCAACCCGACTGAAACTGGAACCAGATAATATTCAACCGCAGAGAACTCAGAGATCGCCGGGAAAACTTCCGAAAACTCTGGGCTCTCCGCCAACTCTAATCACGAATTGACACGCTCGGAATAATTCAGGTACACAATTTCCGGAGGATTGCATGTATTTTCGATTCCCATTAATCCTGCTTTTTCTTCTCGTCTGTTTGGTTGCATTCGTGCTGTTGCAATCTCGATTTGAACGTTACATCCCGGAAGCAAAGGGTATGCCCTCGCACGGCGCCGCAGACCTTCAGTTGGCCAGGGAGGAAGCCCTCCTTACCATTCGCGCTACAGACCTTCGTGCCCATCTAGAGTTTCTCGCAGACGATCTGCTCGAGGGTCGCGATACCGGATCGCATGGTGCGGCGGTGGCGGCAAAGTACATTGCGTCGCACTTTGAAAGGAATGGCCTTGCACCTGTCGGCGATGGAGAAACATATTTTCAGTCGGTGCCTTTGAAACTGAAAAAGATTCTGCCGATGTCGCTGCTGGAGATTGAAATCGGCGGGGAAATGGTGCCTTTGCGGTACGGCAAGGACTTTCTGGTTACGGGTGTTGCCTCTGAATCCGGACAGGATATTTCGGCGGTGGCCGTATTTGCAGGTTTTGGCATCACGGCCGAGGAGTACGATTACGATGACTACAAGGACATCGATGTTCAGGGAAAGGTTGCAGTGGTGGTCAGCGGCGAGCCCGCATCAGACGATGAAGCGTTTTTTAAAGGCAAACAACGTACGCGTCAAAGCAGCGCCAGAACAAAACGCACGCGGGCGCGGGAGGAGGGCGCTGTTGCAGTAATAGGTATTATGCGGGAAGAGCAGCTCGACCATTTTAGCTGGCCAGCTCTCCGGAAATATTTTACAAAAGCACAGGTCAAACTTGTGACAGAGGATGAAAGCCCGCAGAACTTTCCGTCGGTGGTTTTACACCCGGAAGCGGCCAGGTTGGTTTTCGCTGGCAGCCCGATGGACTACGAGGAAATTGATACGAAGGCAAAGGAAGGGCACACGCAAGCGTTTGCTCTAAATAAGCGCGTGCGAATCAAGATTCACTTTGAAGACGGAGATCTGGCGGAAAAAAACGTCGTCGGTTTTCTGGCAGGGTCTGACCCGCAATTGAAATCCGAAGTCGTTATTTTTTCCGCGCATTATGATCACGTTGGCATTGGCGCCGCCGTGAAAGGCGATTCCATTTACAACGGCGCCGCCGACAACGCATCCGGTACCTCCGGCTTGTTGGAGCTGGCGGAGGCCTTCGCGTCCCTGTCAGAGCGGCCGCGGCGTTCCATGTTGTTTCTGGGTTTAACTGCTGAGGAGAAGGGATTGTTAGGCTCAGAATACTATGTTGAACATCCTCTGTTTCCGCTCGAAAAAACAGTCGCGAATTTCAATCTGGACATGATTGGAATTGGAGACACGACCGCTCTGGTTGTTTATGGCATCGAACGCAGTACGCTGGGGGACTACGTGAGGAAAGCAGCCGCGGAGTTCGGCCTTGAGATCTGGCCGGACGATATGCCCGAACAGCGCATTTTTTACCGCAGCGACCACTACAACTTTGCGCGAAAAGGTGTGCCCGCAATTCTTCCGAGTTTCGGCGTGAAACGGAGCAATTTTTCGGACTTCACCAAATTCTATCACCAACCCTCCGATGATGCCAATCTGCCATGGCTAAACTACAACTACATGCAAAAGCATGTGCGGGTGGTTTTTCAGGCGGCGTGGTGGGTGGCAAACGCAGATGACGCGCCGCAATGGGCGCCGGGAGATGAATTCGGGAAAATTCGAGCTAAACAGATTGATGAAGAGAAACTTCGTACCGATGAATAAGTTAAAAGAAACGGGCCTACTGGCTCTTGATTTTTTGTTTGAGACCAATTAACTTTATCCTTTAACATATGTGAGGTGAAACATGACAAGTTTATGGGATGACATTGCGAAGACGATTCGCGAAGGCGTCGATACGGTGGTTGAGAAGACAGAGGAGTTGACCAAAATCGGCAGAATCAAGGTCGACATTATTAGCATTAAGAGAAATGTCGAGAAAAATTTTGCCGAGCTTGGCGGTAAAGTTTATAACATGATCGTTGAAGAAAAGAAGACCCAGGTTGCTGGCAACAAAGACGTGAAGGAAATCGTTGGCCGGATTAAGGGTCTGGAAGAACAGTTAGAAAAGAAGAAACAGGAACTCCATAAGATTAAGTCACGGGAAAGCGAAACGGAGACCGAGGCAGCATAAGCTTCGTATTTGCATGAACCCAAAGACCGGGCCTGAATTACAGCAAATCTGTTCGTGAGGGGAGGTAATTGCTTGAGGTGTTGAGCTTAAGAATTTTATTTGTTCTGGCTTTTGTTTGTTGTAATCCAGGCCTTTTCTTTTTTCCGCTTAATGGCCAGTCCCAAAGATCGTTTCAGTTTCCCGATATCCTTGCCGTAGGCTCCCACGTTACCATTGCCGCTGTTGGCGATGTCATGCTCGGTTCATGGGTGAGTCCGATTTTGGAGATAAAGGGCGCATTCTACCCATTTACCCAAACGCGCAAGCACTTAAGATCGACCGATATTGCAATCGCCAATTTGGAGGCGCCGTTTACCCTGGTGGGCGAGCCGTTCGAGAAGAAGTTCAACTTCAAGGTGCCGCCCAAATTTGCCCGCGGTTTGCCGGACGGCGGCATCAAAGTTGTAACGCTCGCCAATAATCATATCATGGATTACGGCGAAACCGGCCTGATCTCAACCATGGCGGCACTGGATAATATTGGTGTAAAACATAGCGGCGCCGGCATGAATTTCATTGAAGCGCATAAACCGGCGGTTGTGGCGATAGACGGTCGATCGGTCGCCTTTTTTGGATATTCGATGACGTTTCCCACTGAGTTCTACGCCAAGGAAGATAGCAGTGGCACCGCCTACCCTGAACCCGAAATCCTGACCTCAATGCTGGCGGCCTGGCGTGACTCTGTGGATTTTATCGTGACCTCTTTTCACTGGAGCGCTGAAAAACGGGAAGCGCCCAAAGACTACCAGATATTTTTCGCGCACCTGGCCATCGACAGCGGCTCGGATCTTGTTCTGGGACATCACCCGCATGTTTTGCAAGGGCTGGAAATTTACAAGAACAAGTTGATCGCCTACAGCCTCGGCAACTTTGCCTTTGGTTCGTACAGTCAATACGCCCGGGACAGCATCATCCTGAAAGTGCATTTAAGCCAGGATGGTTTGCTGTTTGGCCAGTGCGTGCCGATCAATGTTGACAACAGCGAGGTTGAGTTTCAACCACAGCCTGTAAGTGGCGAACGGGCGGCTGCCATCATTTCTAAATTGCAAAAGTTAAGTCTGCCGTTGAATGGTGAGAAGAATATCCTGTCAGATTCTGGCTTGATTCTTGGGGACTGGGCGAATTTTTATGATGATTGGCTCCTCAGTACGACAACCATGTCATATCTGAACGTTGCATTGCCAGACTCGTCAATAGGGCGGCCCTGAAGAAGTCGGCGGGCTGCCATTCCTGATTCTCTGCCAACAACGTTTTCATAGCCCTAAAAGACTCAAAAGTGAAATGGAACTAAAGCTCCACGATCAGGAAATTATCTTACAGAAGCTCTGGAAGAGCAAGTCCCTTGTGAACCGAAAGCTGGAAACGCTCACAGGCAAGAGCGTGGAGGTGCTTTATGCCGGCTCCGCAAACTTCGATTCCGGGCCGGATTTCAAGGAAGCGATCCTCAAAATTGGTGGCATTATGCTGCGTGGTGATATCGAAGTCCATCTCAACTCAACGGGCTGGTACAGTCACCAACACCACCATGACGCGGCCTACAATAAGGTCATCCTGCATTTGGTGTCTGAGCATTGTGAAAATGATTTCATCGAGAGAGAGGACGGCGTCAAAGTTGAGCAGGTGCTGATAGAGATAGACGAAGGTGTAAAGGGGTCCTGGCGGCAGCATGCAGAATTGTCGTCTGAAAAAGAGCGAAACTTTGAAGGAATCGTTGAAGATTGCCCGTTGAGTCGTGAACCCGGCACGAAGATATTGGCGACCATAAACAAGGCAGGTGAAGAACGGCTGCATCACAAATCTGAGCAATTCCGGGAGGATTTGCTGAGTTGTTCATGGGATCAACTTATTTACAAGAAGATAATGGAATCGCTCGGTTATTCAAAAAATCAGCAGCCGTTCCGGAAACTCGCCGATCTGGTGCCGTTTGAAATCATATGTGCTGAGATGCAGTGGGTGAGCGAGAGTATGGCCGCTGCGAGATGTGCTGCGCTGCTTTTTGGTGTATCTGGCTTGCTGCCGACGACGCGAGGCCAACTCGAGGAACTCGACACAACTTCACGAGATTACGTTGCACAATTGCTGGAACTCTGGGGGAAAATGTCCCGACGCCTCGAGCTCAAGCCGATGCGGGCATATGATTGGCAGTTTTTCCGATTGCGACCGCAGAACTTTCCGACCAGAAGAATCGCCGGTATGGTGCAATTGCTGTCGAGGTTTTACAAAATCGGTTTTCTGCAAGGTTTACTAAATACCGTTCAAGCCAACCGGCGTGATATTCGACGGCTTGGTCGTGAGTTAGAATCGGCTTTGGTACAAGATGCGGGTGCGTTCTGGCAGAAGCGTTACCGGTTTGAGACTTTGATCGACAAGCCGGGTGCAAGAAGCGAGTCGATCCTTATCGGGAAAGACCGCGCCCGGGACATGGTCGTGAACATTTTCATTCCGGCGCTGTGCCTTTACAGCGAGGAGGCGCAGGAAGGACGGTTGCGGAACACCATTCTGGAGTTGTACAGAAGGTATTCAAAGCTGTCAGACAATTCGATTACCAAGACGATGGTACGCCAATTGTTTAATGAAGCGCCGCGTCTGAAATGTGCCTTGCAGCAACAAGGGCTGATTCAACTGCACAAAGTGTACTGCCGGCCATTGAAGTGTTCCGAGTGTCTCGGGTTGGCGTGAGCTTGTCTAATTTGTGCTGTTTTCGATGATCCCTTGCAGGACGATCCGGTATTCCCCCGTGTCCTGATTCACACATTCAAAAATTGCCTTGCATTGGGAAGAGCTGGTGAGCATATCTGCAATTTTTTGCCTCAGGCTCGCGCCCGACAGCTTGGTCATGTTCATTTTGTCCAACTCTTTAGCATCCACTTTGGCCATTCAACCTCTTATAAAACTCGATTCGGTGCAAATTCCATTACGGCCCGCTGTCCGACAATATTATCGGGAAAAGTTCTTCATCCTTAAAGTGTTCAAGACAACAAAATACTTGCTTTTTTCACAATATTGCTTAACTTTAACTTATTATTTGACGACAGGGCTTAAAGACAACAGTTTTATTCCGGCAACTCTATCATGCGTCTGACATTTGTCACAAGTTCCATCATCGTTTTATGTACGGCTATCCCGCTGCTTATAGCCGGCACGATCGTTCTCGATTTTCACGGGCAGACAGGCTTCAACAAAGTAACGATCAAATGGACGAGTCAGAATGAGGTCAATCTCAAAGGCTTTGAAATTGAGAGAAGTTTTGACGAAAAGAGTAGCAATTTCAAAATGCTGAAGTTTCTGCCAGCTAAACAGGAGCAAAAAGATAAGAAGCAGTACGAATACGAAGACACAACGGTTTTCAAGTCTACTGAACGCACCTTCTATTACCGGCTTAAGATAATCGATATGGACGGGTCCTCAAGTCATTCCAAGATTATCTCTGTGAGTCCGACAGTTTCAAGCGCCCGGCAAACATGGGGAAGTATCAAGGCTATGTTCAGATAATCAGACCGATTTTCGTTTTCAGTGGGGGTGTTAGCATCATGGGCAGCGTATCGGAGGAGCGCTGCCTTTTTAAATTTGGTCGGAATGCCTTGCGTCGAAAATCAGGTTACACTGAAATTTGAATGGCTTCAAAAATCCTCTGCTGCACTTCTTTCGTAGCGCCAACCCCGGAAACGACCTTAAGCAACCCCTTCTCAGCATAGAATTTCAAAATCGGGCCGGTATCCTGATGGAATTTGGCCAGGCGTTTCTTAAGGGTGTCCTCATTGTCGTCAGTTCGCTGGATGACGCGCTCAGCAATTTCCGGAGGTGGCGGACTAAACAGGGTGTGGTAGATCTCGTTGGTTACAGGATCGATTCTGCGCCCACTGATTCGCTGTATGATTTCTTCGTCGGGGACCTTTATTCTGAGTGCATGATCGATCACACAACTTGCCTCTTGCAACGCGTTATCGAGCGCCCGTGCCTGTGGCAAAGTTCTTGGAAAGCCGTCCAACAGAAAGCCCTCGCATGCGTCCCCGCGTGAGATTCGTTCCATAATAATCCCG
>SMXE01000236.1 GCA_004357015.1 Caldithrix sp. | reverse complement strand
TCTTCTTGCAATTTTTTTTGATGGCTGTAACTGACGTCAAGCCGGAATAGCAAGAGGAAAAAACAATGTGGGCGATTAAATGGTTTTTGGCTGTAGTGATGATACTCGTAATTCTGGGTTTTGCGCTGCAGAACAGCGATCAACGAGTGAGTGTTTTTTTCCTGGGCGATACGTGGCACTATGAGGCCGTGCAACTTTGGATGGTCATCTACGCATCCTTCTCGCTTGGCGTCTTGTTTTGGCTGGCGGTGTCTATCTTTCAGGTGATGGAACTGAAGGCTGTTATTCGCCGATTCAAGAAGGAGCAGGTTGAGATGCAAAGCGAACTCGACAGCCTGCGCAATCTTGCCATCGGCGAAGATGACGCCAGTTTTGACCTCAAGGAAGAATCGTAAGGTCGGCAATGGAAGCAACCATCATTCTTCTGTTTGTGGTACTGAGCGCCGTCGTTGCGCTGGTTTTCTTCATTGTTTTCAGAAAGAAGCCAAACTCGGGTCCGGATGACGCCGCTTCAAGTTACGCCGATGGCCTGAATCTTCTGTTAGCAGGAAATAAAGAAGAAGCACTGCAAAAACTGCGGGAAACAGTATCTCAGGAAAGCAACAACATCGATGCCTATGTCAAGATCGGCGACATTCTGCGGGAACTGGGACAGGTGGAGCGTGCCATCAACGTCCATAAGTACCTGACCGTACGCAAGGGCGTGAGTCCGAAGCAACAGCATGATATTTTGCGCGGCCTGGCCCGGGATTATCAGGCAGGCGACAATTTTGAAAAAGCGCTTGGTGTGCTTAACAAAGTGCTTGCAGATGATCGAAGCTGTTCCTGGGCGCAGGAAATGAAGCTCAGTCTGTACGAAGCGAAGGAAGATTGGTCGCACGCTTTCCAGGTGTTCAAGGAAATCTCTCCAAAGAACGGTAAAGTCAAGAGCAGCCGTTTGGCGGTTTATCGGGTGCAGGAAGGCATTCAATTGCAGCAGGAAGGCCGGGATAAGGAAGCGAAGTCCAGGTTTAAAGATGCGATCAAGATTTTTCCCGAAGGTCCACCCGGCTACATCTATCTCGCAGAAGCTTACAAGAACGAAGATCGCAAGAGCGATGCCCTTGGCGTCCTGAAACAATTCGTCGAAAAAGTGCCTGAGCAGTCTTATCTGGCCTTTGAGCAACTCAAAGAACTTTTGTACGAAGGTGGTGTTTATGGGGAAATCGAAAATCTCTATCTCGATGTCATTGAGAAGCAGCCGGACAATCTGATGGCGCGTTTGGGGCTTGCTGAAATATACGAGAAGAAGGGAGAACTCGGAGCCGCCATCGACACATGCCAGCAGGTGCTCGATAAAGATGCCGAAAGCAAAGAGGGTCGGAAACACTTGGTGCGGCTGTATCACAAGGCTGGCAAAGATGCCGAGGCCTTGGACATTGCGCTCGATTTGATCGATAAATCACTTAAGCCCAAAGCTTCTACCTTTGACCTTTCTAATTTTTTCGAGTTGTGGCCGACAAAATAAACAGTTGTGCGCGTTAGCGCGAACCAAAGAAATCGGGTTAGTGAAAAGCCAAATTACAGCTTCTTCCTCTTTTCCGGAAGCAGGTAGTTTGGCTTTTTTTGAAATGGTTGCAAGAAGCTTAGTATTTACCATTTTCCTGTTGTGCGGCAGCGCTGCTTATTCACAGAGCAGCCACTTGGAGTTGCAGCGGGAATTGGAGTCGACCCATGACACGGATGCGGTGAAGCAGAAAATCACCAGTTACATTGCCCGGCATAAAGGGACGGTGGGTGCGCTTTATCTGCAGGCGCTGGTTACAGACGATGCGCAGAAGTCCGTGGAATTGTACAAGAAAATCCGCGTTAGATTCCCGCACACCCGCGAAGCTGAAAATGCGATTCTTCGAATTGGCCAGTATTATTTTTCCCGCGGCTTGTACGTTTCAGCCCGCAAGCAGTTTTTGGAGTTGATTGAAACGCACCCGGAATCCGAGCTTGTCGGCGAAGCGATGTATTTTTCTGCAACTTGCCTGTGTGCTTCGGGAAAGGAAGCGTCGTGTCATGCGGAGCTAAAGAATTTCCTGGCGCAATTTCCACGTTCCCCCCTGGCCAAAATGGCAAAGCAGGATCTCAAGGAAATGGGCGTCTCAACAAATGGCAAGCCGCCTGCGGCACGCACCAAAGTTGCAAAGACCGATGGAAAATACACGCTGCAAGTCGGCGCCTTTTCCCAAACCAACAATGCGCTCAAACTGCGGAATTATTTTTCCCGGCTGGGGGTTCCCGTTGAAATCCGAAAAAAAAGTGTGGACAACCGAACCATGTATCTGGTTTGGATCGGTTCGTTTGAATCCAAAGCAACAGCGCGCTCGTTTGGTGAGAGCCTGAAGCGTGAACACGGCAAGCCTTACCGGATAGTTGACCTTAACTAATCTCTGAACGAAAATTCATTCTGGGCAGTCATTCCGGTAGTCTTTTGTGCCGGAATCCCCTGATTTAAGCAGGAGATTTCTGCTTATCAGGCAACCGTCGGATGCAGGAATAACAAGCGAAAGCCGTTTTCGGCAAGACACTAACTAAGAATAAGTTTAAGACAAGAACAATGATTTCTGTCGAAGAAGCGCTAACGCGAACCCTGCAAGCCACAACGATTGGCGCAATAGAGACCACCGATATTCTCAAAGCGCTTGGCTGTGTTTTGGCGGAGGATATCCGTTCCGATATCGACATGCCGCCTTTTGACAAGTCGTCGATGGATGGTTACGCCCTTCGGGCCGGCGATTGCAAAGACGTGCCCGCTATACTGAAGGTTGTCGGCACGATTCCCGCCGGCGCGTATCCGGAGTTTAGCGTCAAGCAGGGTGAGGCTGCCAAAATCATGACCGGCGCGCCGATTCCCGCCGGGGCAGACTCGGTGCAGATGGTGGAGAAGACCGGGATTCCGGCGGACGAGGGGTGTGTAAGTATTCTGGAGTCGGTAGGGCTGGGCAAGCACATTGCTTTACGCGGCGAAATCATGCGGGCCGGCAACACAGTGCTTGCTACAGGAACGTATTTGAGTCCGGCGGTCGTTGGTGTGCTTGCCACTGTCGGGAAACATGCTGTCAAGGTTTACAAACGTCCGCAGGTTGCCATCCTGGTGACCGGCGACGAGCTTGTGGAAGTTGCGCAGAAGCCCGCAGCGGGCCAGATTCGCAACAGCAATGGCTACACGCTTTACCATCAGGTACTTGCAACCGGCGCGGTTCCCCGGATGCTGGGTGTCGTTTCGGACCGGATGGACGACTTGCGCGCTAAAATCAAAGAGGGTCTGGCAAGTGATATTTTGCTGATTTCGGGCGGCGTGTCGATGGGCGAGTTCGATTTCGTGGAAGATGTGCTGGCAGAATACCACGTGTCAATTTACTACGACAAAATCAACATCAAGCCGGGTAAGCCTACCGTTTGTGGCAAAACAGAGCGTACGCTGATTTTTGGTTTGCCGGGGAATCCGGTTTCGGCGAGCACGATCTTTGAGATTTTTGTCCGGCCAGCCATACGCAAAACGATGGGATTTGAGAAGCTGCACAATCTTCTGGTGCAGGCGACGCTGGCAGCGAGTTTTGCGAGTAAGACGGCACGAACAAGTTATCAGCCGGCCACAACCACATTTCACAATGGCGCGTTTTTTGTGACGCCGGTACCATCGAAAGGGTCAGCCGATGTTCTCGCTTTTGCCCGCAGCAATTCATTTGTCATCGCGCCTGCCGACCAGAGTGAGTTTAACGCTGGTGACCAGGTTGAAGTGATGCTAAGGTTCGACTTTTGGCAACAGTAGTCTGTAAAAGTGGTGGACACGCCTCTCGAAAGTCGAAAAGTCAGTGCATTTTCCGAAACCGGTGAACGGAATTCTTTGCTGTAGCTTAGAAGAGTGCGATGTTCGAATGACACATCAAAACAAACTTGTTTCTCCAAGGATTCTTAAGGCCGCAACTGTCCTCGCCTTTCTGTTCTGCACACTTTTTTCGAACACATCCTTCGCTCAGCTCTCCCTCGACGTCGTCTACCCGAAAGAAGGGGACGTCGTCATGGCCACAGACTCAACCTTTGTTTTTGGCTCGGTCGATCCTCCTGGCGCGCGCGCCATTGTGAACGGCGTGCCGGTCCGCACCTACCCTAATGGTGCGTTTCTTGGCTACGTGCCGGTCGGACGCGGCGACTTTGCCTTTGATTGCATGGCCGTCCTGGGCAGAGATACTGTCGCTGTCAGGCGAAGCGTCTTTATTCCGCCTTATTTGACCAGCACACCCCAAGACACCTTTGCCATCGATACCACGTTTCTTTTTCCGCAGGACAATCTGGAGCTTGTTGCAGGGGATGAATTGCAGGTTGCCTTCAAAGGCACGCCGGGACTGATCGGGACTTTTTCCATCCCAGGTCTGGTGGAGAACGTTGTGATGACAGAAGCTCCTTTGCCGGAGAAGGCTTATTGGGGCGAGGCAGTTTTTGGCGAGGGAAAACAAGTGTACCCGCCCGCAGTGGCAGGCATCTACCACGGCGTTTACAAGATCCCCGCCGGCAATGTCACAGATAGTATCCATGTTCATTTTAAACTGGCGGGCGTGAACGGCATAGATGTCGCGGCTGTTGCACCTGGGAAACTCACAATTCTGGATGACGCCATTCCCCGCATTGCCGAACTCACCGATGAAATGACGGTGGCCAGGACCGGGCCCGGGCTGGCTTACCATCTGTTTCTCCCCCGCGGCGTGAAGCTTCGGGTGTCTGGCAAGCAAGGCCCATACTACCGGGCCTCACTTGGCCGGTCGGAGGATGTCTGGGTGCCGGAAAGCAGCCTCGATTTTCTGCCGCCGGGCACGCCGCCGCCGCGTAGCGAGATTGCCGTGGTCCGTACAGAAGACCGTGGCGATCGGGTAGCGTTGCGTATTTATCTGCAGGAGAAGCTGCCCATTCAAGTTGACCAGATAGACGCCCCTTCTGCAATCGTACTGACTATCTACGGCGGAATTTCACACACGGACTGGATTCGGTACGATGTAAAGGATGATTTTGTCAGGGGGATAGAATGGTCTCAACCTGCCAGGACCACCTATCGTCTGACGGTTTCGCTTGCCGCCCGGCAGCACTGGGGGTATCATGCATTTTATGAGGGCAATGTTCTGGTTCTTGAAATTCGAAAACCGCCGCGAAAATTCTCGTTAAAAGGAAAGGTGATATGCCTGGACCCCGGGCATGGACCGGACAAAGGCGCTATCGGTCCTGGCCGGCTTATGGAGCGGGACGCGAATCTGGCGCTGGCGCAAGTTCTCAAGAAGAAGCTGGAACGAAAGGGCGCGATCGTGTATTTGACCCGAGGCGCTCGCCACGGCGTTGCTCTTTCAGCCAGGACCAAGATGGCTGCCTATATCGATGCTGATATTTTTCTGAGCCTGCACCACAACGCGCTGCCTGACGGCGTCAATCCCTTTCGCAGCCGGGGAAGCAGCACCTACTATTACCATCCGCAGAGCCGTCCCCTCGCAGCGGCCATTCAAGAACAAATGCTGAAGAAACTAAAGCTGTCTGATTTTGGTTTATACTACGACAACCTATCAGTTTGCCGGATAACACAGATGCCGTCGGTTCTTATTGAGCCGGCATTCATTATGCATCCGGAAGAGGAAATGCTCATCAATTCCAAGCGTTTTCGCAACCAAACTGCCGACGCAATCGTGAAAGGAGTTGAAGCGTTTTTCAAACAGGCAAAAGAATCTTGAGAGGATTTTCTATCAACAAACTGGAGTGTAGAAATGAGATGCATATATTTGTTTTTTCTGATAATTGTTGGAGGAAGCGTATTCCTTGGTTGCGCCGGGTCAAACAATGAGGGAGACGCGCCGGCTATTGACTTTGGCGCACAAGAAAAAGTTTACGTGGAGGCCGCTGAACCTGATCCGGCTGCTTCATCTGGCGACAAAGTCGTGCTTAAGGTGACCGGCAACCTGCCGTCGCCCGCGTACACGTTTAACCGTTTCGACATCCGGGTCAAGGATGACGTTATCGTCATTACGCCTCTGGCGGACTACGATTCAACCAAGATGGCGGCTCAGGTTCTTGTGCCGTTTGAGGAAGTTTGCACCGTCGAGAACTTGCAGCCCGGCCGCTACAAAGTTGAGATTCATGGCAGGGGCAATGCGGTTGTGCGGACAGAAACCATCGATGTGAAAAAATAGACCCACTGGAGACGCAAACGTGTCCCGAACCGGCTTTGTCTACCATGAAGATTTTCTCAAACACAGGACGCCCGATGGCCATCCTGAGCGGGTAGACCGCCTGCAAGCGCTCATCGCACATCTGGAAGCCTCGCCAGTTTATGCACAACTGACCCGGATAGCGCCGGCGCCGGTTCACACTCGCGACATCGAAAGAGTTCATCCCGGAAGTTACATCGATGCCATACAAAAAGCTTGCAAAAGCGCGCCGCATTATTTAGATTCAGATACGGTGGTTTGTGAAGCGTCCTTTGATGTGGCGCTGCTGGCGGCCGGCGCAGTGGTTGCGGCCTGTGATGCGGTTGCCGAAAGAAAAATTGACAACGCATTCTGTGCTGTTCGGCCGCCCGGCCATCATGCAGAACCGACAACAGCCATGGGGTTCTGTCTGTTCAACAATGTTGCGGTGGCAGCGCGGTTCTTGCAGGCACGCAGGTTCAACAAGATTTGCATAATAGATTGGGACGTGCACCACGGCAACGGCACACAGGCGGCATTCTATGATGACCCCTCTGTTCTTTACATCAGCATGCACCAGCACCCGCTTTTCCCTGGGACCGGAAGGCTGAATGAAAAGGGCAGTGGCGCGGGTGAAGGATTTACGTTGAACTTTCCGCTGCCGCCCGGGTGTGGCGATTCGGAGTATCTCAAAGTGGTGGAAAGTGAAATCACGTCGGCTGTTTTGGAATTTAAACCCGAGTTTGTCCTGCTGTCTGCGGGTTTCGATGCCCACCGGGATGACCCGTTGGCGAACATGAACGTCACGGAAGCAGGATTTGCTAGCATGACCGCCATGATTGTTGAGCTCGCAAACGCGACCTGCGACGGACGGCTGGTGTCTGTTCTGGAAGGAGGCTACAATCTCCAGGCGCTTTCGCATTCTGTTGAAAAACATTTGGAAGTTTTGCTGAACATGAAAAATGGCAGGCCACTGTGACCGGAGACAGGAGGCGTTGAGGAGTATGAACGATGTTTGACTTTGAAAAAGATGTCGAGTTGGTACATGGGGATACCCCGAGATTTTTGCGTGAGCGCAAGCGAATGATCAAAGAGCAGGTCGTCGCCAGGGATGTGAACGATCCGTTTGTGCTCGCCGCAATGGAAGCCGTGCCCCGCCACCGTTTTGTGCACGAAAGAATGGAGGAAGCGGCTTATGATGATTCGCCGCTCCCTATCGGAGAGAACCAAACCATCTCCCAGCCGTTTATCGTTGCTTACATGACTGCTGCACTCGAACTGCGCGGTACTGAACGGATTCTGGAAGTCGGCGCCGGGTCCGGCTATCAGGCTGCCGTGCTTGCGGAAATCGTGGATAGAGTTTACACCGTGGAGATCAGCGAGGATCTGGTCATTGAAGTGGCGCTGCGTTTAAAGAGGATGGGCCACGACAACATTGAGGTGAGGTACGGGGATGGATATCTTGGCTGGCCTGAGAAGGCGCCATTTGACGGTATCGTGGTGACGGCCGCGCCGGATCATATTCCGGAATCGCTTGTGGAACAGCTACGGATTGGTGGCAGAATGGTGATTCCGGTGGGGCAGAAGGAGCAAGAGCTTTTATTGGTCACGAAACTGGAAGACGGCAGTTATAAGAAGGAATCCCGCATCCCGGTTCGGTTCGTTCCGATGATTCGTCAGACGGAAAAGAACAATTAGTCGGGATGAAAAGGCTCATCACAGAGCGTGATGTACTGGCCGCGTGCAAGCAACGCCGAACCAAACTCATCCTCCCGCCTGACGGCATCGTTACACCCGCTGCTGCGGATGCGGCCAGACAGCGGAAAATAGAAATCGTTAGGGGTGCGCCGCCTTTGGTGGACGCCAAAATTCTAAAATTCCATCCAAATTCTAGATCACCCAGCAAGGTGGTTCTCGGCTCTGATCACGGTGGCTTCGAGCTCAAGACGGAGCTCGTCAGTTACGTGGAAGAACTAGGGCATAGGACCGAGGACATCGGCACTTTTTCTACGGACGCGGTGGACTACCCCGATTATGCGCATCTCGTGGCACAACGAGTCGCCCGCGACGAGACTGTGGTCGGCATCATCGTTGACGGGGCCGGTGTTGGTTCGGCCATGGCGGCCAATAAGGTTCCCGGTGTGCGCGCCGCCGCCTGCTACGACCCTTACACGGCGCGCAACAGCCGCGAACACAACTTCGCCAACGTACTCGCCCTTGGAAGCCGGGTCATTGGCATTGACATCGCCAGGCAAATTGTGAAGACGTGGCTCGAGACCGATTACGGCGCTGAACGCCACGCACGCCGGGTTGCGAAGATCGTGGAAATCGAGCAAAAATATCGTGACTCCTGATCCGAAACCTTGTGCCTGTTTTTGCTTTACTTCCCATCAGGACAAGTGTCCTCTACGTTCTGCTTGGGTTATGTGAATCTCTTCCGACCAAAAACACTTTATTTTTTCGATTCAAGCCATTAATTTCGTATGTTTGGTGAAACGGAACGGGCTCTGCCGCGGAGCAACCCGCCGAGGGATAGCCGAACGTGAGGCTCAGGGAAT